>JBGCFX010000328.1:0-5907 GCA_045110395.1 Polaribacter sp. | reverse complement strand
CAATAGGTATGTTTTGTTTCCACAAAGAATGCCACAAATTTATGTAGAAAAAATAGGAGGTAAGTGGTATTATTCATCAGAAACTGTGGCAAAAATAGAGGTTTTGTACAAAGAAGTTTTTCCTTGGTATGTTCAGAAATTGCAAAATATAGTACCTGTTTATGGGCATAAAAAGTTTTTAGGAATAGAATTATGGCAATTTGTAGGTCTAATAATACTCATAGTAATTGCTTATCTCATTTTTATAATTGCAAAAAGAATAGCTTTTTTTATTCTAAGGAAAATTCAACATCAAATTACAAAAAACACCAATTTAGAAGTAAATAAAGTATTAAAGAAATTGGCTCATCCAATAAGTTTGTTGGTCTCTTTAGCGTTTATTGATAAAATATTTCCTTCATTATTATTTGGTTTAGAGGTAAATACTTGGGTGTTTTTATCCTTGAATATAGCAAAAACTGTTTTTTGGATTTATGTTTTCTTAAAACTGGTGCAAGTTGTTATGCGAATTTATTCTGAGTTTACAGAAAGAACTCATAGCAGATTAGATGATCAATTAGTGCCAATTTTACATAGTTTTTTTACTGGAGTTGTAATTGTAGTAGGTCTTTTTAGATTGTTGGTTTTATTTGGTGTAGATGCAACTACAATGTTAGCAGGTGCAACTATAGGTGGTTTGGCTTTTGCTTTGGCATCTCAAGATACTGTGAAAAACTTGATAGGAACTATTATGATTTTTCTAGACAAACCTTTTCATATAGAAGATTGGATAGAAGCAGGAGAAGTTGTGGGTACTGTAGAAAAAGTGGGTTTTAGGTCTACTAGAGTTCGTGCAGCAGATACTTCTGTGTATCAAATACCAAATAGTAAATTGTCTGAAATTGTGATTAACAACAAAGGTTTGCGATTATTTAGAAGATACAATACCAATTTAGGTTTGCGTTATGACACACCTCCAGAATTAATAGAAGCTTTTGTAAAAGGTGTAAGAGAAATTATTATTGCACACCCAGAAACACGATCTGATTCTTATAATGTAGAATTTACTGGTTTTGGCGATTCTGCATTATTGGTGATGGTAAATGTGTATTTTAAAAGTTTGGCTTGGGGTATAGAACAATCCTCTAAACATAAATTGCACATTGCAATTGTAAAGTTAGCTGCAGCATTGGGTGTAGATTTTGCTTTTCCATCTACAACTGTTACTATAGAAAATTTCCCAGAAAAGAAAGGCTTGAATCCTAAATACGATACTGAACAAGAAAGAATTAATGGCGCAATTTCTAAAGTTTTAGAAGAGTTTAAGAAAGAAAAATTTGAGTTAGAGTCATAGATTAATTTTTGGCTACCTTTTTAGATTTTAAAGGTGTATTCATCCAATAATTATTTTCTAATTTTAAAGGATAAATTACAGATTTAGATAGAGGCAAACTTTTATCTATAAAGTCTTTTTGAATAGGTAATCTTTTATTTTCGATAATTTCTTGCACAAAAAACTCTCTGTATTGATTCATTTTAATACTTGGTCTTTTGTTAATTTCAAAACCATTTACGTCTTTTATATTGCTAATATCAAATGTAAAATAAGAAGCATAATTGGGGTTTTGTAGTTCTTTATCAAAATTTAATTTCGCAATAGAATTTTTATCAATAGAAATAATTACTTTTCTTTTTTGATTGTCAAAGATTCTTACGTTTGTAACTTTTAACTTTTTTCCTTTATAATAAATTTTAAAATTCCTCTTAAAAGGCTCTAAAGTGTTCATATTTATTTGTCTGTTAAAAGACATTTTAAAAGTATTGTATTTAGAATTGAATGTGGTTTCATCAATTTTAAAATAATTACCATTTGTAGCTTCAAAATAATTATTAAAAGTGATGTAATTCAGATACATTTTATCCTTTTTAGGCTTATATTCTATGGTAACTGAGTATTGTGGGTTTTTCTTTTTTTGATAATAAAGGTTGTAATTTAGTTTATGAATGGCAAAATCGTTTTTAGAAATATAAATATGTCCATAACTAGAATACTCGAAACTGGTTCGTTCTTTAAAGGAGTAAAAGTAGATTTTATACATAGAAATATCGTCTAAATAAATGACTTCTTTTATTTTAAATAAATGATTTCTAACAAAGTCTTTTTTAAAGACATTCGCAAAAGAAAATGACATTTTATCGTAATTTCTTATGGCATTTGTCAAGTCTAAAATATTTAATTCATTGCCACCTAAAGGAGTTATATAAACACTCTCAGAATATTTTTTACTTTTATTATCATAGGGAATTGTAAGTGTAGAATCTTGTATAAAATTACTATTTGCTCTGTAATTGTATAATAAAGCTTGGTTTTTTTTATCTTTTAATTTGTCAGTTTTATACCCAGCATCAAAAGACTCTATAATCGCTTCATGCACATTTAGGTATTCTATTATTTTATTTGATTTAATTGATTTTTGATACGAATTATCTGCAGGTTGTTGATAATCTCTATAATAACCAATGTAAGAATGTTTTTGATTTGGGTAGTTTTCTAGAATATTTTCAATTGCTTTTCTAACAATTTGTTTGGCAAGTAATTTTTTCTTTTTTATTGATGTTTTAACGACAATTTCTTTTAATTGTTGGTTAGATTTAGAGAGGTAAATAAGATTAACAATGCCTGTTTTTAAATCAGATAATTTGACTTCTTTAGTTAAATAGCCAATAGAAGAAATTTTAATTGTGCCGTTTTTTAAGAATCTAACAGGAATTTCGAATTTGCCATTAAAATCTGCATGCGTTCCTCTGTTCATTTTTTTTAGCATTACAGTAGCATAAACGACAGGTTCTTTGGTCGATTTATCTAATACTTTACAAGAAATTTTTGTAAATTTTTCTTGAGAATAAATTGTATTTTGATAAATACTAAAGAGTAAAAAAAAGAAAAATATTTTTTTCAATTGAAAATAATTTAAAATTTAAAGTTACTAAAAAACCACGTCAAATAAGACGTGGTTTCTAGTAATTATAAGTTAAAATTGAATTATTTTGGGTCTAAAATCATATCAATTCTATCTACAACATCTTGTAAATGATAACGAGTTAATGTGTTACCTCTGTTAGAAGCAGCTTTTGCATCTCTTTTAATGCGTTTAAGTTCTCCTCTTGCAACAGATTTTACATCAGATTGATTGATTGTAATTCCACTTTGTTTAAAGTATCCTCTATTTGCACCTCTTTGGTTTTTAGCTTTATTCAATAAATAATCTAACCTGTCTAAATAAACTCTTTGTAAGTTTCTTCTATAAGTATCTATAGATCTACCAGAATAAATTTCTGACCAAACTCCTTTTCTTAAATCGCTCATCATATTTACCAAAGAATATGCTTGAGAACCGTTTAAAGTTTCGTTTTCTATCATTCTAGCCATTCTTCCTGCATCTAACATATTGTTTAAAGTTCTTGCTTGTATGCCACGAACTCTTTCTACAGAGCCAGAAAATTCAGTTTTGCTAAAGATATTTTTATCTAACATCCAAGTTGGTGTTTTAAATAAGTTGTCTACAACAAACTTTAAAGCTTCTTTTTGAGTTGCTTTGTCTACATGTGTATAAACTTCACCTACTTGATCTGATGTTTTATAATATTCATAAACACCACCAATATTTGCTGTTACATGACCCATATATCTATTAAACTGACTTAATAACTGTCCATACATTGTAGATAATTCATCATAATTTTCTCCTTTTTCAGAAGTCCATTCTTCTAATCTTGGTAAAATTCTTTTCAAGTTTTTAATCCCATACATAGAAGCTTTCATTGCATTATCTCCTAAATCTTCTGTTTGAGAACTTGGGTCTACAACACCACCTGCTTGTTGATGACCAAATCTATACATTGGATCTCCAGCGTGTTTTAAAATCCAAGAATCTAAAACTGGTTTTTCTTCTTTTGCAGTTTTGTCTAAAATAGGTCTATATCCCCAAGCAATTGCATATTTGTCATAAATACCAACATTTGGCATTAAAGAAACGCCTTTGTCTTCTGGTTGTGCTATGTAATTAAAACGAGCATAATCCATAATAGAAGGTGCAGTTCCATATTTTTTAGTAAAACTTACAGAGCGTAAAGAATCTACAGGATATGCTACAGAACTTCCCATATTATGAGGCAAACCAAGAGTATGACCTAATTCATGAGAAGAAACAAAACGAATTAAACGTCCCATAGTTTCTGTTTTAAAATTATTACTTCTTGCATCTGGATTGATAGCAGCTGTCTGAATAAAAAACCAGTTGTGTAATAATGTCATTACATTATGGTACCAATTGATGTCTGATTCTAAAATTTCTCCTGATCTTGGGTCACTTACGTGAGGACCATTTGCATTAGGAATTGGCGAGGCTAAATATCTAATTACAGAATAACGCACATCTTCTGGGCTATAATCTGGGTCTTCTTCTTTAGTTGGAGCTCTTTTACCAATAATTGCATTTTTAAAACCAGCAGCTTCAAAAGCAACTTGCCAATCATTTACACCTTGTATAATATAAGGAACCCATTCTTCTGGAGTAGCTCTATCTACATAATAAACGATTTGTTTTTTAGGTTCTACTAATTCCCCTCTTTTAAATTTTTCGATATCTTCATTTTTAACTTCTAAACGATATCTGTCTAAATATTGAACAGTTTTACTTTTTTGGTCTTTTAAACCATAATCAGTTTGACCTCTTGCAAACCAACCAACTCTTTCATCAAAGTAACGACGTTTCATTGGCACTTTTGGTAATAAAACCATAGAGTTACTCATTTCTAAAGTAATAGAACCTAAAGCACTATTTGATGGTGCTTTATTTGCAAAATATGTTTTTACGTGTCTTACTTCTATATTTTGAGGATAACTACTAACTCTATCTATATAAGATCTGGTTTTATCCATTCTTGAAGCTTGGTAGAATTTTCTATAAAAAGCTGGTAAACCTAAAGGCTTAATATCAGTAGAAAATAATGAAGTTGCATCTATTACAGTTGCTGTAGAATCTTTACTAAATGCTTTTATAGGAAATGAAAATAAAATAGGCTCTAAATTAGAGTTTACAACTGCTTCATGTACTGGTAAAATAGTATCAGCAACTACATTATGAGAAACAATTCTTAGTAAAATGTTTTTTTTCTTTTTTTCCCAACGTAAAACTTGTGTGTTGGTTTTGCCACCACCAAAACCAAGATTACTTGCAGTTTTAGCAATTCTGGTAACCATTAACATTTCTCTTCTTAATAGAGAATCTGGAATTTCGAATAAATAAGAATCATCTTTAGTATGTACTTTAAAAAGTCCATCATCTGTCTTGTGATCTTTAGTAACCACTTTACTATAAGGTTGAATGGCTCCTTTTTTTGGTTTAGGCTTTGGTTTCGTAGCCGTTTTTGCTGGTGCTTTCTTCTTTTTTTTCCAAAATTGAGCATCAACTTCAGTAGAAAAACCAAAAACAAAAGCAACTAAAAGTAATCGCGAGAGTATTTTTTTTGTCATCATAAAATATGTTATTTGAATTCTTTGCAAGTTATGGAAACAAGCTTTTATGCATTCTTAAATATTTGTTAAAGAGGTTTTGAAATTACACTTTAATATAAGAAACAAAAAAGCCTTTAAAATAATTATTTTAAAGGCTTTAGAATATTTGAAAATTTGTTTTCTTTATAAAGAAAATGCACTTTTTACAGTATCTACATAATCTAGTTTTTCCCAAGTAAAAGTTTCTACTTCTTCAGAAACAGTTTGTCCCATTGGGTTTGAGAAAGTAACCGTTTTTATTTCTGGAGTTCTTCCCATATGCCCATAAGCAGCAGTTTCAGAATAAATAGGTGTTCTTAATTTTAAACGTTGTTCTATAAAATAAGGACGCATGTCAAAAATTTCTTCTA
>JBGCFX010000327.1:0-10322 GCA_045110395.1 Polaribacter sp. | reverse complement strand
ATGTTGATTTTTACTCTTTAAAAATGCAATTCCGTGCACTAAAGCTAAAAACTCGCCAATATTATTCGTTCCTTTTTTATAAGGTCCTTTTATAAAAAGTTGTTTTTTGTTGTGGGTTAAAACACCTCTATATTCCATTTTTCCAGGATTCCCTGCACAAGCAGCATCTACAGCAATACTCTCTAAAATTGGTTTTCCAAAACGTTCTTTTTCTTTGGATGATAAAGCAGGTTTTTTGGTGTTTTTACCTTTATAATCTTCATATTTTCCTTTGGATGCCTTTTCAGCATCGTTTAAACTAGTAAAAGATTTGTATTGTGCGTTTTCAAAGCCATCAATTTGTGTCTTGCAGACTTTCCAAGACGTAAAAACTCCTTTTTTTCATCCATTCCAAACCACATAAAACTTTTTTTTAGGCATTTTCTTCTAAAATTACACTTTCAATAATTTTCGGGAAATATTTTTGCTCTAAAATATGAATTTTTTCTGCGATTTTTTCTGGGGTATCTTCCTCTAAAACAGTTGTTCTTGCCTGAAAAATGATAGCTCCTTCGTCATAATTGGCATTTACATAGTGAATTGTGATGCCAGTTTCACTTTCTTTATTTTCTTTTACAGCTTTATGAACATACATTCCATACATTCCTTTTCCACCATATTTTGGTAATAAAGCAGGATGAATATTAATAATTTTATTAGGAAAAGCATCTATAATATTTTGCGGAATTTTTAATAAAAAACCAGCTAAAACAATATAATCTGCCTGTTCTTTTAAAATATTTAGCACATTTTTAGAAGTATAAAAATCTTCTTTTTTAAAATGTAAACATTTGGTGTCTAGTTTTTTACACCTATCAAAAACTTTGGCATATTCATTGTTACACAATACAACAGTAACCCTAGTGGTTTTAGTATGATTAAAAAACTTAATAATGTTCTCTGCGTTCGTTCCAGAACCAGATGCAAAAATAACAACACGCTTCATAACTACATTTCTAGATTACAAAAAAAAGAATAATTATTAACAAAATGGTTATTATTAACAGGAGATTAAATTATTTTATTTACTTTTAGTAATCATTTTTCGGACAAAAATTAGTTATAATTGTAAAGATTTGTATTTTTGCCCCGATTAAAATTTTAAAAACAAAAAAATTATGTCAGACATTGCATCAAGAGTAAAAGCTATTATCGTAGATAAATTAGGCGTAGACGATAATGAAGTAACAACAGAAGCTAGCTTCACAAACGATTTAGGAGCAGATTCTTTGGATACTGTTGAGTTAATTATGGAATTCGAAAAAGAATTCGATATTCAAATTCCAGATGATCAAGCTGAAAATATCGGTACAGTAGGTCAAGCAGTAAGCTATATAAAAGAAACAAAAAAGTAATATTTATATGCAGTTAAAACGAGTTGTAATCACTGGACTTGGCGCATTAACGCCAATTGGTAATAATATTGAAGAATATTGGAACGCCCTTGTTAACGGAGTTAGTGGGGCAGCACCTATCACTTACTTTGATGCTGCCAAGTTCAAAACTCGTTTTGCATGTGAATTAAAGAACTTTAACGTGAACGACTTTATCAATAAAAAAGACGCACGTAAAATGGATCGATTTACGCAATATGCAATGGTTGCTTCAGATGAAGCGATTGCAGATGCGAATTTAGATTTAGAAACAATTAACAAATTTCGCGTTGGCGTAATTTGGGGAGCAGGAATTGGTGGTTTAGAAACTTTTCAAAACGAAGCTTTAAACTTTGGAGAAGGAGATGGAACTCCAAGATTCAATCCATTCTTTATCCCAAAAATGATTGCAGATATTGCTCCAGGACATATTTCTATTAAAAATGGATTTATGGGTCCAAATTATACAACAGTTTCTGCATGTGCATCTTCAGCAAACGCTATGATAGATGCTTTAAATTACATTCGGTTAGGATATTGTGACGTAATTGTAACTGGTGGCTCAGAGGCTGCAGTTGCTATTTCTGGCATTGGTGGCTTTAATGCTATGCATGCGCTATCTACAAGAAATGAAAGTCCAGAAACAGCCTCAAGACCTTTTGACGCAGAACGTGATGGTTTTGTTTTAGGTGAAGGAGCAGGTGCTTTGGTTTTAGAAAGCTATGAACATGCAAAAGCAAGAGGAGCAAAAATTTATGCAGAGGTTATTGGAGGAGGAATGTCTTCTGATGCTTATCATATGACAGCACCACATCCTGAAGGAGTTGGTGTAATTGCTGTAATGAAAAGTTGCTTAGAAAATTCAGGGATAAAACCAGAAGATGTAGATCATATTAATACCCATGGTACTTCTACACCTTTGGGTGATGTTGCAGAATTGAAAGCAATTTCAGCTGTTTTTGGTGATCATGCTAAAAATATCAATATTAATTCTACAAAATCTATGACAGGTCATTTGTTAGGTGCTGCAGGTGCTATAGAATCTATAGCTTCTATTCTAGCAATGAAAAATGGTATTATACCACCTACAATTAATCATAGTAATGTAGATGAAAATATTAATTCAGAACTAAACTTAACTTTAAATAAGCCTCAAAAGAGAGAAATTAAAGTTGCCATGAGTAATACGTTTGGTTTTGGTGGTCACAATGCTTGTGTTGCTTTTAAAAAGTTAGAAGAGTAGTCGCTTATGAACTTTATTCGTAAAATAGTCAAACCTCATTCAGAAGAGGATACAGAATTATATAACGAATTAAAAAAATTACTCAAATTTTCTCCAAAAAAAATTAATAAATACAAAAAAGCATTTACACATAGATCTGTGCAAATGTTAGACAAAAAAGGCATCCCAATAAATTACGAACGTTTAGAGTTTTTAGGAGATTCTATTTTAGGTTCTGTTATTGCTGCTTATTTGTATAAAAAAGTACCTACAGGTTCAGAAGGTTATTTAACTCAAATGCGTTCTAAAATTGTTAGTAGAGAGCATTTGAATGAGTTGGGCAAAGACTTAGATTTAATCCGTTTTGTAAAAAGTAAAATAGATCAAGATAGTGTTGGCGATAATATTCATGGTAATATTTTTGAAGCTTTGGTTGGTGCCATTTATTTAGATAAAGGCTATAATGCTTGTCAAAAATTTATTTACGAAAAAGTAATTGTACCTTATGTTGATATAGAAAAACTTGAAGGAAAAATTACAAGCTACAAAGGATTAATTATAGAATGGTGTCAAAAACAGAAGAAAAAATATATTTTTGATACGTACGAAGATTCTGGCAACGAATCTATAAAACATTTTAGCGTAAAAATTAGTATTGATGGTGAGCAAGTTGCCAAAGGTAGATCTACTTCAAAGAAAAAAGCAGAAGAACAAGCTTCTAAAAGAGTGTATTACGCTTTTCAAAATGAAATTTCTGTGAGTTAGTTAACGAAAACGTTATCGTTAAATTAACACTATAAATCATAAACAATTAGTAATTTAGCTAACTTGTAAAAACTATATATTAGTTATAATTTATGCAGGTATACGCTTTAGAGTTAGACGATTTTTGCGAAGAAGAATACTCTTTAATAGGAATCCATTCTACATTAGAAGATTATAAGCTTGCCTACTTACTTAATAAAAAGCTAAACACAAAATTTTACAAAGCAAAAAAAGATTTAGAGTTTGTAAGAGAAAAAAAGAAAGCCTCTTTTTCTATTTACAATTATGAAAATATAGAATACGATTTCGATTGGTTTTTAATAGCAAATAGCTATAGAAGAGAAAATCATACAGAATCTAATGAGTTATTATTAACATCAGAAACAAAAACATATCTAATACCAGAAAAGAAAAAAGTAGATTTTTTTATAAAAATTTGTGGAGAATCTGAGTATGAATTTGTTTTAAAAACGATACGTAAAATAAAAGATATTGATAATGTAATTACTGCATACTCAATAGATAAAAACACTTTAAAGTCTAAAGACTTTTTAATATTTTAAAATATGACAGATTACAAAAAAACAAAAATAGTTGCTACTTTAGGGCCAGCAACAGATAGTAAACAAACGTTAACAGACTTAGCTAGAGAAGGTGTAAATGTATTTCGTATAAATTTTTCGCATGCAGAATATGATAATGTAAAAAAGACTGTAAAAACAATTAGAGAAATTAACGAAGAAAATGGATATAATGTTGCTATTCTAGCAGATTTACAAGGCCCAAAATTAAGAGTTGGGGTAATGAAAGAGGGAGTTGTTTTAGAAGATGGAGACCTTTTTACTTTTACTACAGAAAAATGTGAAGGAACTAAAGAAAAAGCATTTATGACGTACGAACGTTTTCCAAAAGACGTAAAAGTTGGAGAACAAATAATGGTAGATGATGGTAAATTATTATTCGAAGTTGTATCTACAGATAAAGACAAAGAAGTTGTTGTAAAAACAATTGTTGGTGGTCCTTTAAAATCTAAAAAAGGAGTAAACTTACCAAACACAGCAATATCTTTACCAGCATTAACTAAAAAAGATAAAGAAGATGCAGTTTTTGCATTGAGTTTAGAAGTAGATTGGATTGCTTTATCTTTTGTAAGAACACCAGAAGATTTAAGAATGTTACGCGATTTAATAGACGAGCATTCAGAATACAGAGTACCAGTAATTGCAAAAATAGAAAAGCCAGAAGCAGTTGCAAATATGGATGCTTTAATTCCTTATTGTGATGGTTTAATGGTAGCTCGTGGAGATTTAGGAGTAGAAATACCAATGCAAGACGTTCCTTTAATCCAGAAAAAGTTAGTAAGAAGAGCAAAAAGAGCAAGAATTCCTGTAATTATTGCAACTCAAATGATGGAAACAATGATCGATAATTCTGTGCCAACAAGAGCAGAAGTAAATGACGTTGCAAATTCTATTATGGATGGTGCTGATGCAGTTATGCTTTCAGGAGAAACCTCTGTTGGTAAACACCCAGTTAGAGTTATTCAAAAAATGGCTGAGATTATCAAAGCCGTAGAAAACTCTAGAATGATTAAAGTACCACATGAAGCACCACATATTAGAACAAACAGGTTTATTACAAAAGCGGTTTGTCATCATGCAGCATTAATGGCAAATGATATAGATGCTAAAGCAATATCTACCTTAACTAGAAGTGGTTATACAGCATTTCAAATTTCTGCATGGAGGCCACAAGCAAAAATATTAGCATTTTCTTCAGAAAGAAGAATTTTAGGAAAACTAAACTTACTTTGGGGTGTAAAAGCTTTCTATTACGATAAACATTTAAGTACAGACGATACAGTTGTAGATATTAATAAAATTACCAAAGAAAATGGTTATGTTAAAGAAGGAGATTTAATGATTAATCTTACCTCTATGCCAGTAGAAGCAGAAGGTATGGTTAATACGTTACGTGTTTCTGAAATTGAATAAAAACCACTTAAAATGATATTAAAAAGCATTCTGAAAAATTCAGGATGCTTTTTAATTTTATAAAATTAATTTTTTAGAGATAATAATAGCATCATTAGTAACAAAAGGCATAGGCATCATTTCTTCTGATCTAGGATGTATTGAAAAATTATCATTCTCTAATAAATCATAAGAAATTTCATTAAGAATTAAATCAAGATTATTGTCTTTTAGAACGCTAAAAGAAAGGGTTACCTCTGTGTCTTGATTTCCTTTATGATACACCAAGAAAGTCCCTTTTTTTCTTCTATAGTTTTTACCATTATTAACCAAAACATCATTTACTTTAAATTGATATAAATTCAGTTCTTTTTTGGTAATAAACTCTAACTTATTTACTTTTCTTTCTGATGATATAGTGATTTCTAAAAACCGTTTATCACCAATAATAGTATCTAATTCTGTTGTTATTTTTGATGATTCTATAGCTCTAAAATCTGTTTTTTTATGATAGGTAAAACGAGTGTTGTATTTACTTTTAGTTTCTGCATTTACAATACTTCCTTTGTTGGCTGTTTTATCAAAAATTTGTTTTGTATAGGTATCTAACACATTATTATAAGTGCCAAAATAAGCAGTTTTATCATCAGAATTCTGAATGTATACAATGCTATTGGGTTTTTTGTTATCCACAGAAAAACCACTATTGTAAGTTGCCAAAGCAAAGAAAATTATGGTGAATAAACCTACCGTTTTTTGCATCCAAAAAGTTTTCTTTTGATGAAAAGTGAGTATCATCAAACCAAAAACTAAAGCGATTAAAACACCACTTATAAACAATATTTTTAAACCTAAACCAACAGGAAACATTTTAATAAGTGGCGCAAAAATATAAATAGTTGGTATAGATAAAATTGTAAACAAAATTCGTTTAGATTTCTCTTGTAAATCCATAAAAATAGTAATTGCTAAAATTAGCAAAGCACAAAAAACAGGAATAATAAAAAAACCAGCACCTTTTAAAGGACCACTAATTAAAAAATTGATAATGAGCCAAACAAAAATAGGGGCAATTAATAAATCTGTTGTTTTCTCGTGATTAGAAATGTATTTATAAATCTTAAAAAGAATCCAAAAATTTAGAAACACAAAAGCTGCAATATATTCATAGCCATTATAGGTAAAACCGTGCAAAATATCTTTATAAGCTGGATGAATAATCAACAATAATTGCCAAAGACCAAAAGATATTCCTCCACATAAAAGTACAGAAAGTAGAAATATACCCAAACCTTTTAAAATTCCGTTTAAAGAAAGTTTTCTTTTTTTAATTCCAAAGAAAACAAGCATTATAAAAATTACAACTGCAATTATAAGCATAGGAATTACCCATGAAAAAGGATATGTTGCCAATTTTACGAAAGGGAAGTTTACGTAAACAAAATCTTCATCAGAATTTAAGTTAGATAAATCTGAATTAGAAAAGTAGTTTAAGGAACTTGTAAAATAATCTGCTTGATGCAAGAGTGTTTCTCTGTCTAAACGTGTATAAGAATCTTGTGCTGTATGATAATCGAAATGATCGCCAATAAATGCAAAATTGAATCCATTTATATTGGCATCTTCTCTAAAAACAGTTAAATCTGTATCATTGGGTAGTTTTTTATAAATGCTGTACATTAAAGAATTTGCAGCAGGATAATTGGGTTTTGCAGCCATAAATTCTGATAATAATTTGCTGTTTTTTCCATTGGTTTCCATCAGCATATAACTTGGACCACCACTTCCTCTTGCTTCAAAATTTAAAACCAAACCAATATCTTTTGCCCAAGAATGTGTATCAACAAAAGCCTGAGCACCTAATAAACCTAATTCTTCAGCATCAGAAATTAAAATAATGATATCGTTTTTTGGTTGGTTATTTTTTGCTAAAAAAGCTCTAACACCTTCTAAAATTGTTACAACTCCAGAACCTGCATCACTTGCACCTAAAGAAGAATGTGGGTTAGAATCGTAATGAGTTAAGAGCATTAATGCTTTTCCGTTTTCAGAACCTTTAATTCTGGCTAAAATGTTTTCTGTAGTTGTTGCAGCTAACCATTTTTTATTAATGGCAGTTTGGGTTTGAATCTCTGTTTCTAAACCCATTTTTTGCAACTCTTTTACAATGTAATGCTGAACTTTTTTATGTTCTTGAGAACCTGTATAATGTGCCTCTTCACTAATTTTTTTTAGGTGATGCAGAGCATTATCAATAGAAAAATCAGTTTTTGAAGTGTTTTTTTGACTTGGCAAAGTAGGTTTTAAATCAGAAAAACTCCAATAAATTACACTAAGAATAATTAATACAGAAACAAGTGAAGAAAAGGCTTTCATTTAGATGATTTAATTTTTATAAAAGTAAGAAATAAAAAAAACTTAGGCTAAATGTTGCACAAAACAGAAAAAACAGTAAATTTAAGAACAAACTAAAACTAATTATTATGGGTATTAAAAGCTTTCAAGGAAAAAGAGATACAAGCCAAGGAAAAGAAGAAGCACAGATTTTAGTGTCTGATTATATGACCACAAAATTAATCACTTTTAAAGCAGAAGATTCTTTAGATCATGTAATAGAACAACTAATTACTTATAAAATTTCTGGTGGACCTGTTGTAAATGCTAAAAATGAATTGATTGGTATTATTTCTGAAACAGATTGTATCAAACATATTTCTGAAAGTAAATATTATAATATGCCTTCTGATACCAATAATATTGTTGGTAAATATATGGTTACTGATGTAGATACGATTGATAAGGATATGAATATTTTTGATGCCGCTTTTAAGTTTATAAGCTCACATAGAAGAAGGTTTCCTGTAATAGACACGAATGGTAAATTAATTGGCCAATTAAGCCAAAAAGATGTTTTAAAAGCAGCTATTAGTGTACAAGGAAATACCTGGAAATAGTATAGCAAGGGAGCATGCTCCCTTGTATAATTTAGAAATAATCACAGAAAAACTTGTTGAAGTAAAGGTTTTATTTAGCTGCTATAGCAATAATTCCTTCACTGTTATCAACTACTTCCCAAGAAGAAGATAAATCTGTTTTTACCCAGATGTACATTTTATTGTTTGTACCAACACCTAAAATTGTACCATCTTTAGTAACTGCAACATCTATAACTGAGCCACTATTAGGTATGTTTTTCCAAGCATTATCTTTTCTAATATAAAGCTCTTTATTAGTACCAACACCTAAAATAGTGCCATCATTCATTACAGTAATATCAGTTACATCTCCACTATTAGGTATTTGTTCCCAAGCACTAGATAAAGCAGATTGTTTCCATTTATAAATATTTTTATTTTTACCAATACCTAAAATACTGCCATCTTTTGCTATGGCTACAGAACTAACATTACCACTATTAGATACATTTTGCCATTTGGTATTATTATTTACTTTTTGATTTTTTTCTGAACTTTCTTTATGACTTGATGAAGGAGCAGCATCATTGCTCACAGTTTCTTCTTTCCAATTAATACCACCTCTTGTGTAGAGTTGTTCATTTTTGCCAATACCAACTACAGTTCCATTTTTCATAATTGCAATGTCTATAACATCTCCACTATTTGGTATATGTTTCCAAGCATTGTTTTCCCAAAGATACAATTGGTTATTAGTGCCTATACCAAGAATATTTGCATCTATTGTTTTGGTTTCTTTATATTTTAAAGATAAACAAAGAGTTAAAATAAAAGTAATTAAAATTAAGCTTAAAGTTTTGTTTCCTAAATTTTTGAATCTTTCTTTCATATTTATTTTTTGTAAAAATTATTACTATTTTAACAAATGTATTAAATATACTTGTAACTAAGAAAATAAATAAACTAAGACTAGTATAACAAGGTATTGAAAATCAGTGTTTTTTAGCTAAGAAACTCTTTCAATTAAAAGGACAAGAGGCTTAAAAACGTTTTTTAGATTTTATATTAGGTAAATCTGTAATGATTAGCTTCTGTTTATCAGAACTTTCTAATTCAGCAATTTTAGAGTAAGAATATCCTTCTATTGGTTCTTTTAAGTTTTTCCATTTTGCAATACCTGCTACTGTAATTTCTTCGCCAATTTCTATGATGCCTTCAGAATAGCGTAGTTGTTTGTTAAAGCCAAAATAACTCTCATAATTTATATTGTAAGATTCTAAAAGTGATTTAAACTCTGGATTTGGATCATTAAAAGAACCAGACTTTGCTTTTTTATCTACCACTAAATGACTTATGAAATTTTTAGGATTTTGATTGGGTCTAACAATGGCAAAATCGCCATTTTTCTCTAAAAAAAACTCTTGTATTTTTTCTTCATTAATAAGAGTTCTCCAATGAGAATTTTTACCATTACTCTTTTTTTGCTCAATTTTTATGGTATAAAAAATACATTTTCTTTTGCTGTAAGGTGCAATTAAAGGTTCTTTTACATGCAATGCTTTGCCTGAAAAACGGGTTAATTCGTTATTTTTTAAACTACCTATTTGTTTGATTGGTAATTTAGAAAGTATTCTAATAATTTTTTGTTTGGTACTAAAGTAATAGATTGTAAAACCTATTAAAATAATTACAACAACAATGATAGTTGGCAGCATAAAAGAATTAGAGAATAAAAACATTGTTATAAGGTTTGATTTAACTAATAAGTAGTCGTTTTTAGAAAATAGTTACAATTTAATCTCTTTTAATCAACAAAAAACCCTCGTTTTCTAGAGCTAAATAGCCTTGATCATAAATATAAAAATAAGTATTGCCGGTTTTAGTTTTGTAAATTGATGTAAAAAAATTAAAATCGAAGCCTTTATCATATAATTTAGTTCTAGTTACTTTCGTTTTGCCAGAAATATTTAAATCTGATAATATTTTGTAATTTTTCCTAAGACGATTATTAATATTTCTGATGAGGTTTTTACTG
>JBGCFX010000326.1:0-6938 GCA_045110395.1 Polaribacter sp. | reverse complement strand
GAACTTATTGGCATTTAGAAACAAGACCTCAAGAACTAGAAATTTTAGAAGATATATCACTAAAAAAAGCTGCATCAAAAATTGATGAAAAATTAAATAACTGTAGGTATAAAACCTTTGTTCATGGAGATGCAAAATTGGCGAACTTCTGTTTTTCAAAAGATGGAACAGTTTCTGGTGTAGATTTTCAATATGTAGGTGGTGGTTGTGGAATGAAAGACATTGCCTATTTTATTGGTAGCTGTTTAAATGAAAGTGATTGTGAACGTTTGGAAACAAAAATACTAGACACTTATTTCAATTATTTACAAAACGCTTTAGGTCATAAAAACGAGGATTTAGAAAACGAATGGCGTTCTTTATATCACTTAGCTTGGGCAGATTTTCATCGATTTTTAAAAGGGTGGAGTCCTAATCATTGGAAAATAAATAGTTACAGTGAACGAATTACAAAACAAGTCATCAAAAATCTATAAATGGATTTCCAACACCTTACAAATATTGCTATAAAAGCTGCATTGGCTGCTGGAAAAATTATTCAACAATCTTTGAATAAAGACATACTTGTTGAAAAAAAAGAAGGTGGTTCTGGTTATGCTTCTCAAGTTGTAACTAAAGTTGATAAAGAATGTGAACGCGTCATATTATCGCATTTGAATCCTACTTGTAAAACCTTTGATATTGGACTTTTAACTGAAGAAACAGAAGATGATAATACTCGTTTTAAAAAAGATTTTTTCTGGTGTATAGACCCTTTAGATGGCACATTGGCTTTCATTAATAAACAACCTGGTTTTTCTGTAGCAATTGCTTTAATTTCAAGAGATGGCACTCCACAAATTGGTGTAGTTTATAATCCTAGTACAAATAATTTATACGCTGCTACTAAAGATAAAGGAGCTTATAAAAATGGAGAAATTTGGAAAATCAATCAACCAAATACCTATTTAACGTATGTAACAGACAAAAAATTAATAGACACGCCTCAATCCAATAAAATTGAAAAGTTATTGAATGAAAAAGTAACTGCATTAGGCTTAAAAGGTTTTGAGGAAATATCTGGATCAGGTGCAGTTTTGAACGCTATTTTAGTAGCAGAAAACCCACCTGCAATGATGCTAAAATTTCCCACAAATAAAAATGGAGGAGGCAGTATTTGGGATTTTGCTGCAACAGCCTGCATTTTTAAAGAATTAGGCTTGCAAGCCACTAATTTTAAAGGTGGTAAATTAGATTTGAATAAAGTTGATACTACTTTTATGAATCATCAAGGGGTTTTTTATTCAAGTTTGATAGATAATTAACTAATACGTTGTTTCATAATTTTTTGCTTTTACTATTAGAATTAAAATTAATTTCATTATTAAAATAGGTTTTTGAATTGGTCTAATTTTATTAAGTTAAAATTATTATATAAATTCGTCTTTAATAAATTGAATTTGGAAAATGATGAATAAATATTTAAGTTTTATATCTGATGAACATTTTTTATCTTGTATAGAAAATCTTCATAAATCTTATTTAAAAGCGAAAGAAAACGTTAGTAAAAAGAAATTCTACAAAAATAAAATTGATACAATTAAATTAACTTTTGATGCTAAATTTAATGATTTAGATGAAGAAACGTTGATTAAAACTGAAATTAATCGTCAAATTGATAAATCTATAAATAATTCTATAGGAACTTTTCACGAACAAATTTTAGGAGGAATTTCTGGTTTCGAAATTGGAAATTTAAGTGGTTTTGATATTAAAGCAAATGATAATACTTTATTTGCTGATATAAAAAATAAACACAATACTATGAATAGTAGTTCTGCTGAAAGTTTATTCCAAAAACTAGCAAATTATGCAGATACTTACAAGCAAGCAAAATGTTATTGGGTTCAAGTTTTAGCAAAAAACAGCTTTAATGAAAAGTGGTTTGGAGAAATAAATGGAAAAGAATACAGTCATAGTAGAGTGTATAAAATTTCTGGAGATCAATTTTACAAATTACTTTCTGGTAAAGAAAATGCTTTGTTTGAATTATATGAAGCTTTACCTCAAGCAATTTCTGATTATTTAAACGCTCAAGAAAATAAGAGCACTCTAAGTAATTCTGCTCTTGAAGAAATATCAAAAACTGCTCAAAAATCTAAAAGAAATATTTTAGATGAAATAACTTTCGAAAATTACAGCTATTATTTAGGTTTTGACAAACTCAAATAATATTCATTCAAAAATTGAATTACAGAATAACCAATTTCTTGACCCAAATTACAAGGCACTGCATTTCCTATTTGTTTATATTGCTGAGAAACTGAACCACTAAATTTCCATTCATCAGGAAAAGTCTGAATTCTAGCATATTCTCTAACAGTAAAAGGACGAGTTTCTTCTGGATGACATCTTTCTGTTTGCTTTTGAGCTGGGCTACAAGTGAGTGTTAAACTTGGTTCATCCCAACCAATTCTTCTAGCAATACCTGTTTTGCCCCCACCTAAATAAAAACTTTTACCCATATATTCTTTCTGAATATCTATTGGTAAATTACGCCAATATCCTTTTTGTGGTACCAAATCTAAAACTACTTTTTTATGTTCTGGATATTTAGAACCTTCAGATTTAGGCACATTTGAATCATACAATTCTCCTTTTTTTAGGGCATCCACTAAATTATATATTTTATTATGCGGTTTTGGATATTCATATTTTAAATCAATATCTTTTCGAATACCTACTAAAATTACACGCTCTCTTTTTTGTGGAACTCTATAATTAATGGCTTTTAAAACTTGAACAGGAATAACATTATAACCAATTTCATCTAAAATAGAAATCATCCCTTCAATTGTTTTTCCTTTTTCGTGAGATAATAAACCTTTTACATTTTCTCCAATACAAATTGGTGGATTCACCTCTTTTACAACTCTTGCAAATTCATAAAAAAGAGTTCCTCTTGCATCTTTAAAACCTAGTTTTTTTCCTGCATAACTAAAAGCTTGACAAGGAAAACCTCCAGTAACAACATCAACTTGATTTTTGTATTTTACAAAGTCATAAGTTTTAATATCTCCTTCTAAGACATTCCAATTAGGTCTGTTTTCTCTTAATGTTTTGCAAGCCCACTTATCTATTTCGTTTAAAGCAACACATTTAATTCCTGCTTTTTCTAAACCAACTGCCAAACCACCTGCTCCTGCAAATAATTCTAAAACTTTAAACTCTTGAATTGGTTTCACAAAGTTATCTATTGTATCTTCGTAATCTATAGACAGTTGTTTTAGAAGCGTATTTATTTGTTCCTTTTTGTAAATTCTATATTGGCTAATTGGCTCTCTTACAGCAGGAAATTTACCATCTCTATCCCAACGTCTTAATGTTTCTTTACTTTTTCCTAAAATCTGAGAAACCTCATTTAAAGAATAATATTCTTTTGTAACCATATTACACAACCTTATACATTGGTTACAAAAATATATAAAAAAAATGAAAAAAGATATATTTTAAAAAAAGTTTAATTGAGAATAATTATTATCCCTTTTGACGACGATTTAAAAGTAATAGAAACTGATATTTTAGAAATAGAGTCAGAAGATTTAGAAAAAATAACTAATAGTTTCAATTATGTTATGAAAGATAAACCTTATCATATAGAGGTTTATAAAAGTTTACAGGATTCTCTTTTCATACAACTTGGCAATGTTGCAGCTTTTGGGAATTTTCAATACAAAAAGAATAATTATAAATTAGAATACAATGAATCTCCTTATGAATCTGTAACCAATTTATTTAAAAACTATATACTTACAGATGGTGGAGAAAATTTAAAAAAAGAAATCAAAGAAAGAGAAGCTGAGAAAAAACGAATTGAAAAAGAAAAATATAAAATTTGGAAAATTGATTATGATAACAAACAGAAAAAAGAAAGTAAAAATAAATATAAATTTATAATTTATTTTATAATCTTAATCGCTTTTTTCACTTACTTTATTCATCTATTAATAAACGATGAACTTAGGTTTATTGGTAGAGAAAACATAGAAACTAAAGCATTAGTTATTGATGCTAAGCTTTACCCAGTTAGAGGTAAATATTTTCAGAAAGTGACTTATCTTTATACTTTTGAAAATGAAGAATTTAAAAGCTATTTTAAAGCAACTAGATTTACAGGTAAGAAAAAAATAGGTGATTCTATAAAAATAAAATTCAGAAAATCAGATCCATCTATAGTTAAAGAGATGAATTAAATGAACAAATACCTAGACATCATAAAAAACTCCTATTCCAATTATTGGAATTACCTAAAAAATTCTGTTTTAATGGATTTGAATTGGGAGAATTATTTTTATGGTTTGATTATTATTTCTTTAATTGTTTGGGGTTTAGAGGCTATTTTTCCTTGGCGTAAAAATCAATCTTTGTTCAGAAAAGATTTTTGGTTAGACACTTTCTATATGTTTTTCAATTTCTTTTTATTGAATTTAATTGTTTTAATGGCACTTTCAAATTCTGCTGCTGTATTTTTTGATGATATTTTAAGTTTTATAGGTTTATCTATTACTAATTTCCAATTGTTAGAAATTAATAAATTGCCATTTTTCGCAAGAATTTTCATCTTTTTTATTGTGGTAGATTTTACTCAGTGGTGGACACACAGATTGTTACATAGAGTAGAATTTCTTTGGAATTTCCACAAAGTACATCACTCTGTAAAACAAATGGGTTTTGCTGCACATTTACGTTATCATTGGATGGAACCTGTCATTTATAATTCTTTAAGATATATTCCTTTAGCAATTATTGGAGGTTTTTCTGCACAGGATGTTGCATTTGTCCATTTTTTTAATATTACAATTGGGCATTTAAATCACGCAAATATTAATTGGGATTATGGTTGGTTAAAATATATTCTGAACAACCCTAAAATGCACATTTGGCACCATTCTAAAGAATTACCAGCAGAAAGAAAATTTGGTGTAAATTTTGGACTGACTTTAAGTATTTGGGATTATATTTTTAAAACAAATTACATTCCACATTCTGGAAGAGATATAGAATTAGGGTTTTCTGGTGATGAAGATTTTCCAAAAGATTTTGTTGGGCAAGAACTGTATCCTTTTGGTAAAAAATAATCTTGTCGTTTCTAGAACAAAACGTGGTTAAATCGAGAAATATCTCAGTTCGTTTTGTGAGTTACTTTTAAAGATTTCTCCACAAGGTAGAAATGACACCAACAACCAAAAATCATCAACCAACAAATTACTTATTCCTCCCCTTTTCATTAGGGTACAAATCTGGCAAACTATCACTTTGAAAAAAAGCTTTTGTATCTATATTCATTCCTGTAATTTTTCCTTTAAAAGCTGCTCCTGTGTCAACATTCCAGATATTTATGGCGTTCATTGGCTCAGATTCGCCATAATTAGTTGTTGGTGTATGTCCAATATAAATTTCTTTATAATGTTGCAACCTCTTGGGATATGTGTTGTGTGTTAAATCTATATTTTTATCCATTGCCAATGCCATTTCCCACAAAGTTCTGTCTGTACAAAATTTATGCAGATATGTTTCTTTTTCTACTCCATGCATAGATGTAAAACCTGCATGCAAAAACAATCGATTTTTATCATCTAAATGATACATTTTCATTTGTTCGAAAAAAATGAGGTGTTGTTTTTTTTCATCAACAGAAAAATTATTATAGCTTTCCATAGTTTCTTTTCCTCCATGCAAATACCAAGAAGGATTTACATCATTTTGATTTCTTAACCAATTTTCGCACCAAACATCGTGGTTTCCTTTGATAAAAACACAATCGAATTTCTGAGATAAATCTATTAAAAACTGAATTACTTGTGCAGATTCAGACCAACCATCTACATAATCTCCTACAAAAATAATTGTATCTTTTTCTGTTATTTCTAATTTGTTTAAAACTTGTAATAATGCTTTTAAACCTCCATGAATATCGCCAATTGCAAATGTTTTCATATTTTTTTTAGTTGATGGTTTTTGGTTGATGGTTATTTGTTGGTTTAAAATGCTTTAACTCTTTTTAATGCTATTGGTTTATAGATTTGCTTTTGCGTTAGGGATTGCAGCAATTGTTTGAGCTCTTTTTTCTTTTTCAGAAAAAAAGCGAGTGCGTAAAGCCCGTTAAAACGCCCAAATTATATTTTTTTTATTCCTTAAAAATATTGCCCAATACCAAAAACCAAACCTCCTTTAGATTGTGTTGGGTTGTTAGAAACTCTAAAGCCATAATCTATTCTAAAAGTGGCATTGTATATTTTTTTGCTGATAAAACGCAAGCCAATTCCTGAGTATATTCTAATATTATCTTGTTCAAAAAAATCGTTTAATTCGCCTCCAGGATTTCTCCATGACCCAATATCTGAAAACACATTGGTTTGTATAGCTAACCAATCTTTATCATAAAAGGTATGTCTGTACTCAGAATTTAGAACAAAACTTCCTGTTCCTCTATCTACCAAAATACCAACCCCTCTTAAATTTACATTGTTATCTAATGCAAAAGGTGCAAATGGTGTTTTTTCATTTGATGATAAACCAAAGCGTAATCTATTTGCCCAATTGCCTTTTTCCCCTATTCTTTTGTAGTAGAAAAAATCATTCCAGGCAATAAAAAAATCATTTTGAAAAGCATTGTTAGACGTTACATATTGTGCATAAAGCACACTTTTAAAACCACTTACATATTGGTAATAGTAATCTAAATTATCATATTTATAGACCAGTTTAAAGAGTCTTTTGTCTAAATCTAAACTTAGTGGGACTGAAGGATCTGTGTCTCCTGATAAATATTGGTATTTTTCTGAGAATAAGTTAATACCAAAATCTATTTCGTGTTTTAAATTGATTTGAAACAAAGCAAGTGCTTCAAAAGAAATATTATTGTATAAATAATTAGCAGTTTTATTGCCAAAATACAA
>JBGCFX010000325.1:0-11026 GCA_045110395.1 Polaribacter sp. | reverse complement strand
AGCTCCTGATGCAAAATTTTATTTATTTATATCAGAAATTGCTGAAACAGAAACAGTTTTAGAAGAAACACTTTGGGTAGAAGCTGCAGAAAGGGCAGATAGTTTAGGTGTTAATGTAATTAATACTTCTTTAGGTTACACAACTTATGATAATCCAAATCACAGCCATTCTTATTCAGATATGGATGGAAAAACGACATTTATTTCTAGAGGTGCAGAAATTGCAGCATCAAGAGGTATGTTGTTGGTAAACTCAGTAGGAAATAGTGGTAATTCTGATTGGAAATATATGGGAGCTCCTGCAGATGCGCCTTCTGTAATTGCAGTTGGAGCAGTAGATGCATCAGGAAACATAGCTTCTTTTAGTTCTTTTGGGCCAACTTCGGATGGTAGAATTAAGCCAGAAATTTTAGCACAAGGAGCAAATTCTGCAATTATAAATTTTTCAACAGGTGAACGCTCAACTTCTAATGGAACTTCTTTTTCATCACCAATTATGGCTGGTTTAATTGCTTGTTTAAATGATGAACTAGGAATGTTTGTAAAATCTTTAGGCGGAAAAAGAAAAAATAATACAGAAAATAGAACTGCTGTTTTAAAGCAAGCCATTTATGAATCTTCAGATAAACATAATAATCCTATACCTCAATATGGTTATGGAATTCCTAATTTTGAACTTGCTTATGGTCTATATTTAGATCAGATTGCTTCTGTAGAAGATTTTAGTTTATCTAGTTTAAAAATAAATCCTAATCCAATTATTAGTGATTTTTCCATCACTAATTTAAATGGAGATTTATCATCAGTTTCAATTAAAATTTTTAATATTTTGGGTAAAGAAGTTTTTAAAATAGCTAAAATGACATCAAACAATATTGATATCTCTAGTTTTAAAAGTGGTGTTTATATTTTGAAAATTCAAAAAGAAAATCAACAAAGAACATTGAAATTGATTAAAGAATAATGAATAATAAAATAACAGAACTTTTTAAAATAAAACATCCAATTGTTCAAGGAGGAATGATTTGGGTTTCTGGTTGGAGATTGGCATCTGCAGTTTCTAATGCAGGTGGCTTAGGTTTAATTGGTGCAGGTTCTATGTATCCAGAAGTTTTGTGAGAACATATTCAAAAATGTAAAAAAGCTACTGATAAACCTTTTGGCGTAAATGTACCAATGTTATATCTTGATATTGAGGAAATTATGGATATTATAGTAGAAGAAGATGTGAAAATCGTTTTTACTTCTGCTGGAAACCCTAAAACCTGGACATCATTTTTAAAAGAAAAAGGAATTACAGTTGTACATGTAGTAAGTTCTGTAAAATTCGCTCTAAAAGCAGAAACTGCAGGTGTAGATGCTGTTGTTTGTGAAGGTTTTGAAGCTGGAGGACATAATGGACGTGAAGAAACCACCACTTTTACTTTAATACCAATGGTTAAAGAACAGGTTAAAATACCTGTAATTGCTGCTGGTGGAATTGGTTCTGGAAGAGGAATGTTAGCTGCAATGGTTTTAGGTGCAGATGCTGTACAAATAGGAAGCAGGTTTGCTGCAACTCAAGAATCTTCTGCACACATCAACTTTAAAAATAGTATTGTTAATGTAAAAGAAGGAGATACAGAGTTGACTTTAAAAGAATTAGCACCTGTTAGATTGATAAAAAATAAGTTTTACAATCAATTACAAGAATTGTATTTGCAAAATCCATCAAAAGAAAAATTGAAAGAACTCTTAGGAAGAGCAAGAGCCAAAAAAGGAATGTTTGAAGGAGATTTAGAGAATGGAGAGCTAGAAATTGGGCAAATTGCAGGATTAATTCATCAAATAAAACCTGCAAAAGAAGTTTTAGACGACATTGTTGAAGAGTTTAACACAGTTAAAGCCCTTATTCATAGGTTTTAACAAGTGAATTGAAATAAAAACGATATTTTTTATGATTTTTGAATTATTGGCATTATATTTGCAATTCAATAAAACGTTGTTAGGACTTAATTTAACAACACAATAATTTTTTATAATGAATAAAGGTACCGTAAAATTTTTCAATGAGTCTAAAGGATTTGGATTTATAACTGAAGAAGGAACAAACAAAGAACATTTTGTACATGTGTCAGGATTAGTTGACGAAATTCGTGAAAACGATGAAGTTGAATTCGACTTACAAGATGGAAGAAAAGGATTAAACGCAGTAAACGTAAGAGTATTATAATATATTTTATTACTAGTTAAATTTTTATCTAAAAGCCTATCAAATTTGATAGGCTTTTTTTTATGTAAAAGAATTTTTGTTTTTTTACGTTATGTAAATTTTTATTTTTATGATTGACGGAAGAAAAAGAACAAATATTAAAATTGGTTTGTTTGTAGAAATTGTGCAAAAACCAAATCAAAGAACAGGAGAAGTAACAGAGGGTGTAGTTGCTAAAATACTAACAAAATCTCCCAATCATCCTCATGGAATTAAAGTACAACTAGAATCTGGTTTGGTTGGTAGAGTTAAGAGTGTGGTAGAATAATTATTTCAAAGGAATTTTAATTTCATACAATTTTCTACTTTTGTTATTTAGTTTATTTTGTCTTAACCAAGCATTGTGTATTTTTAACTCTTTGTAAGTAATTCCATATTTTTTGGCAAATAAGGTAATGTTAGAAATTGCAGTGTCTACTTTTACAGTTTTTGTTTTTGGCAATGTATATAAATCATCTTGTTCAAAAACAAAACCGTATTTTTTTGGATTAGAAATCACTTCTTTTAAAGCAATAATTCTAAAGACATATCTTTCTGTTTCATTTGGTAAAAGAGCGTCATAATAACTGCTTACTTGCTGCGTTTCTAATCTTTTAGAAACACCATAATTACCAGCATTATAAGCAGCAGCAGCTAAGGTCCAAGAACCTAAACGTTCTTTAGATTTTTTTAAATATTCTGCAGCCACTTTTGTAGATTTTTCTATGTTGTAACGTTCGTCTACATTTTTATTAATCTCTAAACCATATTCTTTTCCTGTAGTTTTCATAAAATGCCACATTCCTGCAGCTCCTGCAGAAGAAGTTTCATCAATAAAAGCACTTTCTGCTAAAGCCAAAAATTTAAAATCGTCTGGTAAATTGTATTTTTTTAATAGTGGTTCTAAAATAGGAAAGTATTTATTGGCTCTTTTAATTAATAATAACCCATTAGATTGCCAATAGGTGTTAACTAGCAATTCTCTATCCATTCTTTCTCTAATATCTGGGATTTCTAAAGGGACTCTTTCTCCTGCAAGATTTAAGTTATTGGGCAGTTTTATTGCCTTAATTTTATAAGATGTATGTGTACTAATTTTAGGATCAGAAATGTTTTTATCAATAGCATTTATAAAAACTGCTGTAATTAATACGATTGATAAAATAGATAAGTAACGTAAAGATTTTTTCATAGGAAACAATTTATAGTATAAAAGTAGGGAAACGTTTGGGGTTTAACAAGTTAAAACTTCATCAATTATTTTTGATATTTTTTTAGCTTTATTTAAAATCATAACGTGTGTACCACCTTCGATTGTTATAGGGCTTTTAATATTTTTAATAGGAAACACATTGTCTTTTGTGCCATGAATATGTACAATGTTTTCTATAGGATTTATTTGCTCCCATTTTAAAATATTAAAAATGGACCATTTTATATAAGTTTTACTTCTAACAGATAAATATTTTTTATACAATGCAGCTCTTTTTTTTAGAGATTTTCCTAAAAAATACTGTGCATATTCCTCAAAATTAGCAACGACTTTGGTGGGGAAAAGTTTATAAATTTTAGTGAACTTTGCCATTTTAAACCTTTTTGGCAATTCATCTTGATTCTTAACACTAGAAATAATGATTACTTTTTGGGTATTTACAAATTTTGCCATTTCTTGTACCATAATTCCACCAAAAGAAACACCAATTAAAACTGGATTTTTCTCTTTGATTTCATCACTCATTCTCATAGCATAATTAGAAATATTCTCTTCTAAGGCAAGAGGTTTCATCCATTTTAAATAATGCAATTCGTATTTTTCTTCATCTAGCTTTAAGTTTTCGAAAATTTCTGGACCAGCAGCCAAACCAGGTACAAAGTAAATAGGGGTTTTTGTCATTATTCAATTATTTTTTTATCAATTAAAATATCTTCTACAGATTCGTAAGCAAAAGCCAATTCATCAGGCACGTTTTTCCATAGTTTTATCTCTATTTGTTTATCATTATAGGTGATAAATGTGCTTGGATAATCCATTAAAGATTTGTCTACATAAGTATCAAGATATGTACCAAAAGAAGTTTTGGTAAACATTTCTTTTATTTTTTGAAGCTGAGCATCAGTAATAGTAAACTCTTTTTTACCTTTTATAGAAACATTTTCTATTCCGTTAAAAAGTACGTTTCCATTTTTTAAAATTGTCATTTCATAAACTGGGCAATCTCCAGAACATTGAGTTTTACTAATGGTAACAAATGTATTTTCTACTTTTTCTTTAATTTCAGATAAAATCTCATCACTTTTTATAGTTACTTTAGAAAAAACATTGGCAGCTTTTAAACGCTCAATCCAAAAATCTTTTTTGTCGATAGGTATTTTTATTTCAGCTACTTTTACTGTGTTTTTATCTATAAGAAGGTTTTTCCAAACCAAACTGCTATTTTCTACTAAAGACTTAGCATCTGCAATATTTTTTGGATTTTTTAAAACAACAAGCAAAGATTCTTCAGTTTTTATAGGTGTTTTAAGATCTTCTTTAGTCACGATTTCTTCCTTTTTTTCTTCAGATTTTTTTTCAGTTGTTACAGGTTCTTTTTGTTTCTTTTCCTTTTTAGGTGGATTACAACTTAGCGCAAAAACAAAAATAAATAAGAATATATATTTCATAATTTTTTAATTTTAAATAGTTATTTTTTCTTTTATAAAATCAAACCTTACCAAACCATCTTCATCAATATTTGTAAGCTTAATTGTATGTAAAGTATTTATTAATTCTGGGTTCCAAGGTGTTTTTACTTTTACGTAATTTTCTGTAAATCCGTTTATATAACCTTCCTTATTTTCGTTTTCAAACAAAACTGTTAGCTCATTACCTAATTGACTTTCATAAAAAGAACGTCTTTTTTTTGCTGATAAACCTCGCAACATTTTACTACGTTTTGCACGTATTTTTTTAGGAACAACTCCTTCTAAATTTACAGCTTCTGTGTTTGGTCTTTCAGAATAGGTGAAAACGTGTAAATAAGAAATATCTAACTCATTTAAATAGTTGTAGGTTTCTAAAAACAACTCATCAGTTTCACCAGGAAAACCAACAATAACATCTACACCAATACAAGCATTTGGTAATACTTCTTTAATTTTAGAAACCCTATTTGTATAGGTATTAGATAAATATCTACGTTTCATTTTCTTTAGAAGCTCATCACTTCCAGATTGCAGTGGAATATGAAAATGAGGTACAAACGAGTTCGATTTTGAGACAAAATCAATTGTTTCATCTTTTAATAAATTTGGTTCTATAGATGAAATTCTCAAACGATGAATTCCATCCACTTTATCTAATTCTTTGACCAATTCTAAAAAAGTATGTTCGTGTTTTTTATTACCAAATTCGCCTTTTCCATAATCGCCAATATTAACACCAGTTAAAACAATTTCTTTAATTCCTTTTGATGAAATTTCTTTGGCATTATCAATTACATTTTGCAAAGTATCGCTTCTAGAAATACCTCTTGCTAATGGAATTGTACAATAGGTACATTTATAATCACAACCATCTTGTACTTTTAAAAAAGCTCAAGTTCTATCTCCAATAGAATAGGAACCAACATAAAAATCGGCATCAGAAATTTCACAAGAATGAACTTCGCCAATATTATTTTTGGTTAAATCGTTAATATAACTTGTAACGTTAAATTTTTCTGTGGCACCTAAAACTAAATCTACACCATTTACAGCAGCTAATTCTTCTGGTTTTAATTGCGCATAACAGCCAACTGCTATTAAAAAAGCATCTTCGTTTTTCTTTAAAGCATTTTTTACAATCGTCTTAAAACGTTTGTCTGCATTGTCTGTAACAGAGCAGGTATTAATAACATACACATCTGCTTTTTCTTCAAAATTTACTCTTTCAAAACCTTCATTCACAAAATTACGAGCAATTGTAGATGTTTCTGAAAAGTTTAATTTGCATCCTAAAGTATAAAAAGCAACTTTTTTTTCTGCATTCATTTTGGTATATTTATCAAATACAAAAATACAATATTATTGATGATTTTTGAGACACAAAGACTTATAATAAGAAAATTAGAATTGAACGATTTAGACGAATTTCATCAACTAGAAAGTAATCCAAACGTTTTAAAATATGCAACAGGAGAAATAAAAAATTTAAAAGAGAACGCACTTGAATTAAAAGAATTAATAGCTAAATATAACAGACCCAATAATGATTTCTGGATTTACGCGATTGAAAGAAAATCTGATCAAAAATTTATAGGAACAGTTGCTTTGGTAAAAGATGGATTTGATGATGAAATTGGATATCGTTTTTTAGAAAAATTTTGGAATTTAGGTTATGGTTCTGAAATTTGTGAAGGACTTATTACTTATTGTAAAAATTTGGGAATGAAAAAAATAATAGGGTATGTGGTTGATAAAAATATAGCTTCTGCAAAAATATTAGAGAATTATCATTTTAAATTTGTTAAGAATTTTATAAGTGATGATTTAAAATTACCCGAAACTAAATATGAACTAAAACTATGATTGTAGACAACTTAACAACTCCTTATTATGCTGTGATTTTCACAACATTAACTGAAGAAAACCTTGATGGCTATATAGAAATGGCAAATAAAATGGAAGAATTAGCCAAACTTCAAAAAGGATATTTAGGTATTGAATCTGCAAGAAACGATATTGGTATTACAGTTTCTTACTGGCAATCTTTAGAAGCTATTACCAACTGGAAAAATAATTTAGAACACACAGAAGCCAGAAATCTTGGAAGAGAAAAATGGTATAAAAAATACCAATTACGTATTTGTAAAGTTGAGCGTGAATATGGTTTTGAGAAATAAATTAAAATAATTTCTCTTTAATTTTAGCTTTTAATTTTTCAGCCACATTTGTTGGGAAAGGTTTATCTCCATGCAAAATATCTACCATTAAATCACTAAATCTTTGTCCGTGATTTTTTAAAACATAATTTCTAATTGGGTTGTTGTTATAGAAAAATTTTGCAAGTATAGTTCCAGATTTTAACTCAGCTAAAAGTTTTATATCTAATTTTTCTAAATATTTTTTTTCTGCTAAATCTCTATCTAAATTACTCTCTATAATGGCTTCTGCAACATATTTTCCACTTAAAATGGCGTTAGATATTCCTTCTGCAGAAATTGGATCTGCAAAACCAGCTGCATCACCAATTAAAAAAACATTTTGTTTTACAAAACCATCAGTTCTTGGGGCAATTGGTATTTGAAACCCATGTGCATCTTCTTTAATAATTTCTGTAATTCCTAATGTTTTTAGATATTTTCTGTAATACTCTTTTAAATTTATTTTTCTTTTTTTTGTAGTTAAAACACCTAAAGACAAATGATTTTTTTTAGGAAAAGACCAAGCATAGCCAAAAGGTACAGCATCTACATCAAAACGAACACTTTTAGATAAACGTTCAAAATCTTTTGCAGGCACTTCTACTTCGTATTCTAAAGCAGGTATTAATTTTCTGGTATCTTCTTTAAAACCCGCCATTTTTGCTGTCGGACTTAAAACACCATCAGCAGCAATTATAAAATTAGCAGAAATAGTACCTTGTGAAGTGTTTAAAATTGTTTTATCATCATTAAAATCTAAACTTTTTAAAGTATGATTTTCTAATAAAGTTACACCAAATTCTTTTGCTTTTTCTACAATTAAATGATCAAATGCATCACGCATAATCATAGTTATAATTGGCTTTTCTTTTTTTGAGGAATAATGTATTTTTTGATTAAAATAGCTATCTACTTCATAAAACTCTCTTTCTATGACTTCAGAAATATCAAAAGGCATATCTTTTCTACCTCTATTTACAAAACCACCACCACAAGTTTTGTAACGTGGTAAAGTTTCTTTTTCTATATAACTGTAGAAATTCCTTTTTTGCCTAAATAAAAAGCTGTTGATGCTCCTGAAGGACCACTACCAATAATTGCTACTTCAAAATGTTTCATAGAATTTTGTATTTACTTGCGAATATAATTAATCTAACCAATTTATTCTTGCAGAAATAGGGAAGTGGTCTGAATAATTTTTTGAATATGTCTTATATTGATTAATACTTGCTGAATTATCTGTTAAAATAAAATCGATTCTCATAGGAAACCAATAATTATAAGTTTTAGAAAACCCTTTACCTGCCTCTAAAAAAGCATCTTTTTTGCCTTCAGAAATTTGTTTGTAAACCCAAGAATAGGCTGTATTATTAAAATCACCAGAAATTATTTTTTTTCCTTGCCATTGTTGTTCATGTGCAACAAATAACTCAGTTTGTGCTACTTGCATTTTAAAACGTTCTTTCAATGTTTTAATTAATTTTTCTGAACTTTCTTCACCAAAATTTTCTTCTCCTGGTTTAAGACTCAAAGATTGTAAATGCAAGTTATACACTCTAATTGTGTCTTTTTTTCTAACAATATCTATAAAAATTATTTGATTAGATGAATTTTTAAATTCTATAAAACCTCTATTAATAATAGGGAATTTAGAGTAGATCGCAATTCCAAATCTTCCTCTTTCATATTTTTTCTTCAAATATTTATAAGGGAAATTTAACAAATACTTTGGCAAAGTCATATTTTCTTGAACCGTTAAAATGTCTGGATCAGTATCTGCTACAAAATAAATTATCTTTTTGTGTATGTCTTTTTCTTTATTCCATTTCCAATGATTAAACATTCTTACGTTATAACTCATCACTTTTATGTCATCGTTTAAAGGTGTGTTTTTTCTAGAAATTTTGTAAAATGATGTCGAAAAAAAACTTCCAATAATCAATACAAGTGTAGAAATTAGAAAGTTTCTTTTTAATTTAATCAACCAATAAATAATAAATAAACTATTGAATATCAATAAAGCAGGAACAAAAAGACTTAAAACCGCAAATAATGGAAATGTTTTCGGAGAAATGTAAGGCAATAAATAAGACAGCAATAATAAAAATGCAGCTAAAGAATTTATTAGATACAAAATTTTACCAAATAGCGATTTTTTTTTCATACTATTTTTTACCCTGTTTAAATAAAAATTCTTTTTCTTCTTTGGTTAAAGTATCGTAACCAGATTTACTAATTTTATCTAAAATACCATCTATTTGTTTTTGATTTAAAGAAGTATTTTGTGGTGTTTTAGCCGATTTTTTATTCGACTTATACACAGTTTTTAAAGGTTTCTTTTTTAGTGTAAAGAAGGACATAATTTTATCCCAAATCTTTATTTCTTTATTCGCTGCTTGACTTACATATAAAAAACCAAAGAAAGCACCTCCTAAATGTGCAAAATGCCCACCAGCATTTAAACCAATAAGTCCTAAAACATCAAAACCGACCCAAATTGCTGCTAAGTGCCATAATTTTATAAAACCGATAAAACGTATTTTTAATTGATAATTTGGTAAATAAGTTGTGATACCAATAAAGATAGCAGAAATTCCTGCAGAAGCCCCAACCAAAGGAGGTGATCCACTTTCAAATAAAGGGAAATAATTATGACTTAAAATGAATAAAATTCCGCCAAAAAGAGTTCCTAAAATATAAAAACTTAGCAATTGTTTTTGTGTAAAATATTCTATAAAAAGATTCCCAACAAAATACAATGCTATTAGATTAAAGAGAATGTGTATAAAACCTGCATGTAAAAATCCGTAAGTAATTATGGTCCAAGGTTTCGACAAAAAAGAAGAAAAATAATATTCTAATGCAAACCAGTTAAAGATAAAATCGCCATTACTTTTATACAACCCAAAAATTACTGAGAGCAATAATGATAAAACAAAAACACCAAGATTTATGTAGATCAATTTTTCTACAATATTCCCAGTTTTATATTTAGATTTTATGTCGTTTAAAAAGCTCATTAATTTGTTTTAAACTGATTTTTTTTTCCAATACCAAGCAATTAAAAACCCTATTAAAGCACCACCAATATGCGCAAAATGCGCAATATTTCCTACTGAGTATTTTGTCATCCCAAAAAATAAATCACCCAAAATCATTACAGGAATAAAATATTTTGCTGCAATTGGCACAGGGAAAAATATCAAAGCTAATTTGGCGTCTTTAAAATACATTCCAAACGCTACTAAAACTCCATAAACGGCTCCAGAAGCTCCAACTGCAGGTGTGTGATAAAGTCCATAGATTTTATCAAATTTTGCCTGAGTAAGTTCTTCATTAATATTAAAACCAGCTGTACTACCTTTTTCAAGAATAGACATTATATCTGCATTGTTTAAACCAGAATTAATAAAAATTTCATAAATACCATTAAACTGATAATAATTGACCAATGTATAAATGATTCCAGCACCGAAACCAGCAGAAAAATAGAAAAATATAAATTTCTTTTTACCCCACATTTGTTCTAAAGGCGTCCCAAATGCCCATAAACCATACATGTTAAATAATATATGAGGAAAACTCCCATGCATAAACATATGAGTAGCATATTGCCAAAGTCCAAATTTTTCATTTTTTGGAAAATGCAATGCTAATACATTTGTAAAATCTAATTGTAAAAGTTGTGGAGCAACAAATAAAATTACATTAATAATAATTAAATGCTTTATGGCGTCTGTAAGTCTATTCATTTTTAACTCGTAAATAAATGATCTATTTCGTTTAACGTTAATGTTTTAAAAGTAGCTTTCCCAAAAGGAGATGTTGATGGATCTTTGCAAGAAAACAAATTATTAACCAATTCTTCTTGCTCTCTTTCAGACAATTGCGTGCCTGTTTTTATAGATAATGTTTT
>JBGCFX010000324.1:0-4899 GCA_045110395.1 Polaribacter sp. | reverse complement strand
GTATTTGAGAAAACCTTAAGAAAAAAACATAAAAAGACAACCTTGTAAAAGTTGCCTCTTTTTACTAATTAATGATTTTTAAAATCCCATATATAATACTAATAACAACTAATATTCTTTTCTCTAGCCTTTAGTATGCCTCCAGTTTCCTCCCAAAAAAGTCTATTTTTAAAAAATACAGCCCTTTTGTTTCCGAATCCAACCCGAATAAAACCCGAACAAAACCCCATAAAAAGTGTATTTGTGTGTCATGCTGTGTCAAGAGAGGTCATGCTTTGTCAGAACAGGTCATGATGTGTCAGTATAGGTCAGGAGCGTTCACAAACGTTCAATTTGTGTCAATACGTGTCTGGGTGTGTCAAGGGTTTGGTTTTGTGTGTTTTACGTCTTAGGTTTGGTGTCTATTAATTTTAAAAATAAATAATTATGGCAACATTTGAAAAAGGCATACTTGGCGGATTTTCTGGCAAAGTAGGCAACGTAGTCGGCTCTAGATGGAGAGGTAAAAATGTAATGCGTAGTTTACCACAGCGTGGTAATTATACAGCTACAGCAAAACAGGAAGAACAACGACAAAAATTTAAAACTGTGATTGGTTTTTTGAGTCCGATTGTAGACGTATTAACTCGCTATTTTGGGAGCCCACAAGGTGATAAATCGCGTTCTAATTTGGCAACTTCTTATCATTTAAAAAATGCAGTAGTCAGTACCCCACAAGGTATGGCAATGGATTATGCCAAAGTATTGATTAGCAAGGGCGAATTAAGAGGCATTGATGGTGGTACCATTGCAGCAGCAGCTGGACGAGTTCTAAATTTTGGATGGCAAGACAATAGCGGCCAAGGAAAAGCCACAGCAACAGATGCCTTTATGGTGGTAGTGTATGCACCCGATCTTAATTTGTTTTATACCAATTTGGCTGTTGCTACTAGAGATGCAACAACAGCAAGCATTACTTTGCCCGAATTTATGGCAAGTTTTGAGGTGGAAGTTTGGGCTTCTTTTAGCAAGCCAGAAACCAATTTTGCAGCCATCAGTACTTATATGGGAGCTGTTACAGTATTGTAAAAAACCTGTAGTAAAAAAGAAACCCCAAAAAGGGGTTTTTGAAAGCGTGTTTGCGTGTAGCTTTAACAAAGTTATACGTAGATACGCTTTTATTTGCGCTTTGTTATTTAGAAAGCGTGAAGAATGAGTGACGAGAAATCTCATAACAATTCACACAAACTCAAACAATGAGATTCCTCATACTTCAGAATGACACTGTTGTGGGTTCTGTTGTTTATGTTAGTTCAATTATGAGATTCCTCATTCTTCGGAATGACACTCTTATGGTTATTGTAGTGATACTTTAATATCAATAAAAGCGTAAGAGTGTTTTGTCTTTTCGACAGAGCGAAGAATGAGTGACGAGAAATCTCATAACAACTCACACAAACTCAAACAATGAGATTCCTCATACTTCAGAATGACACTGTTGAAAATATTTTAGTGATACTTTAATCACAAAATCAATCAAACTTACTTTAACTTATTACGCATATTACCAAGCGCTTTACGTATAAACAGTTTATTTAATAAATGTTTGGGATATATAGGGATATGCCCTAATTTAAAACTAGGTATGTTGTTTTTTTTTCGCAATCGGTAGATAGTGCTTCTACTCACTTTCAAATATGCCATCATTTGCTCTGTAGTGAACCAAACTTCGTTTTTAAATAAATTCGAATCAAATTCTAAATAAGTGTTTTGTACTTCTGGTTTGGGTTGCTTTTCTTTTTTCATAATCGTTTATTTTTAAATGAATTTACTCTACTGAAATAGAGCTTATTATGTACTAATATAAGTATTATTTTTTTACAGGTATAAATACGGGGTGGTAAAATATAAGTACATACCCCCTTTTTTTCTAAGATTTATATGGTATTATTTATGTATTTTGCTATGTGCTTATCTTTTGATAAGTTCAAAACAAATTCGTTTGATAAAAACCTATAATCATATTTTCTTGTTTATTTTTTAAATTATAATGATTTAAATAAAAAGTTTAAAAGAGTTTTTTATAAAATAGGTATATTACATCTAAAATTAACAAATTCAAAAACAAAGGTTTGTATGCCAAAAGCTTATATAATGATTTTCAAAAATTATAGTTTCATTTTAATATTCATCTTTTGTTTATCGTCTTGTAAAGATAAAAAAAGTGAAAAAGATACTAGTAAAATTGCGAAAGGTGTTACAACTGACTTACAAGTAGACCATTTTAATATTTGGGTTAAAGACCCTAAAAAAGCAAAAGAAAAGTTAAACAGTATTGGGTTTACTTCTCAACCAGATTCACTTTCAGAAATTCATAAAGGGCAAGGAACTTCTGGTAGATATTTTTATTTTTTTAATAATTATCTTGAATTAATTTTTGTCTATAACCAAGAGGAGTTTAAGAAAAATAATGAGATACATACAGGTTTAGATTTTACAAAAAGAGCCAACTTTAAAGAAAATGGAGCTTCACCTTTTAGCATTGCTCTTAAAGTAAAAGATTATAATGTAGATAAAATTCCATTTAAAACCATTAAATATCATCAAGATTGGATGATTGAAAATGAAAGTATTTATGCTGCTAAAAACTCTAAAACTAACCTTAAAGAACCCTCGATTTTTGTTGTGTATCCAGAAATGGAATCAGGCACATTTGAATCATTAGCAGATTTGCAAAATTTCCCTGCTGAAGATGATTTTTGGAAAGCATTTTTTAAACATCCTAATGGAGCACAAAAAATTACAAAGATTACAATTACATCAACAAATTTAAACTTAAACACAGAAACCATAAAAGCGGTTCAAAAAATTAAAGAATTGACTATTAAAAATGGTACTGAGCATTTAATGGAATTACATTTTGATCATCATATTCAAGGAAAAACATTCGATTTAAGACCAGAATTACCCTTGATCATTTATTTATAATCACAGTTTCATTCCAAAAGAGCTACGATTAAAAATCACATAATTAAACTAAAGCAAAAAAACATACTAAAAGAAAAAAACATAACTTGTAATCAAAAAAAATGCAAGAATTAAACCAAGGATATCATACTTACTATGTATACATTATAACAAATAAATATCGTTCAACATATTACATTGGCGTTACTAATAATTTAGGAAAACGATTGCAACAGCATAAAGAAAATATTGAAAAAGAAGTAAAAACATTTGCATCTAAATATAATTTGCAACACTTAGTCTACTACCAAAAATTTGAATGGATACAAAAAGCTATAGCAAGAGAAAAAGAACTAAAAGGTTGGCGCAGAGAAAAAAAAATAGCGTTAATAAAATCTTTTAATGATAATTTTGAGTTTTTAGAAAATCGTTTTATAAAATCATAAATAATAAGATTCCTCATTCTTCGGAATGACATACGTCTTAAAAATCGTATTCCTTTAAAATTTCATCAAAACACTGTCGTTCCAAAAAAGGAACGATTAAAAAACACATAATTAAACTAAAGCAACCAAAACTCACAACAGTGTCATTCTAAAAAAGGAACGATTAAAAAACACATAATCAAACTAAAGAAACCACTACCCACAACAGTGTCATTCCGAAGAATGAGGAATCCCATAATCAAACGAACACAAAAAACTATAAACATTGGTCTTACTAACAATTTAACCAAACGATTACAAAACATCGTAAAACTATCATAAAGTAATGAGATTCCTCATGCAACTTAATGACATACACCTTGAATAATAACTCTTGTATAGTTTTTGTATGGTAGTTTTCTAATAAATTAGTAGTAAAATTAAGTAATTTAGCATTAGAATCATATTCGTCTTATAAAATTAAAATTGTAAAAAAACCTTATGATAATAGGAACAAAACATCTGTTACAAAAAAATATTTTATTCTTTATTTTTATATGTAGCATCTATAACTTATCAGCACAAACAATAAAAATTAATGAAGTTGTTTCTTCGAATTCTGTTCATTTAGATGAAGATGGAGATGCTTCAGATTGGCTAGAAATTCATAATTACGGTTCTCAAAATGTTTCAATGAATGGTTGGTTTTTATCTGATGATGTAAATGATCTTACACAATGGACTTTTCCTAATATTACATTAACTCCTAATCAATATATACTTTTATGGGCTTCATCTAAAAATAGAACTGCTCTAAATTATCCTAGAACATTAATAAATAGAGGAGATAATTTTAAATATCTACTACCTACATCAGAACCCAATTCTAATTGGAAAAACTTAAATTTTAATGATGTAAATTGGGCTTCTGGCACTTCTGGGTTTGGTTATGCAGATGGAGATGATGCAACCATAATTCCAAATGGCACCCAATCTGTATACCTTAGAAAAACTTTTACTATTGATAAGCTTTCTACGATTACTTCATTAATTTTAGATATGGATTATGATGACGCTTTTGTTGCCTACATAAATGGAAATGAAGTTGCAAGAGCAAATATTAATGGAACTCCACCTGTTTTTAATGCTGGTACAATTACAGATCATGAAGCGAAAATTTATGCTGGTGGAAAACCGGAAAGATTTCTAATTTCAGATTTCAATTCCATTTTAATTGAAGGTGAAAATATTTTAACAATTCAAGCACATAATATTAGTTCTGGTTCGTCAGATTTTACCATCATCCCTTTCTTATCCGCAGTTTTTTCCACTCCCAATAATTTTGGTATAGAACCACCTGCTATTTTAGAACTAAAAAAGAGTGATTTTCATACAAATTTTAAAATATCATCAAAATCAGAAACATTAACTTTAACAAATGCTTCTGGCACAATTGTGCATCAATTAGTTGCAGAAAACCTTCCAAAAAATACATCTATTGGCACTTCTATTGTTTCTAGAAATACTG
>JBGCFX010000323.1:0-27507 GCA_045110395.1 Polaribacter sp. | reverse complement strand
TATGAGGATGTGTGCCAAAACCCATTTTTGGTTGTACAACATCATCATTTAAAACTCTTAGCATTCCAAAGTTCATTCGCTCTGGGTTTTGATATGGTGCAAAACTGAATGTGTGATGCGATTTTAACCAACCATGGTTTGCGAATCCTCTTGTTTCTGCTTTGTGAATTGTTTTTTTCATTTTTTTTAGATTTTAGATTGTTGGTTTTTTAGATTATTGGAATCTACTTTCCAACTTTTAACTAATACAAATACCCCATTTTCCCTGCTTGAAAATCACGCATTGCTTCTAAAATTTCTGTTTGCGTATTCATAACATAAGGACCATATTGAGTAACTTTTTCTTTAATTGGTTCTCCTGATAAAATCAACAAAGTGCTTTTTTGTTTTGCTTCAAAATTGATATAATTTCCATCTTGATTGAAAGTCATCATCTGACTTTCTCCTTTTTTTAAAACACCAGAATTATTGACCAAAATTTCTCCTTCCAACAAATAAATTAATGATTGATGATTCTCTGGAATATCAATTTCCATTAACCCATTTTCATCAGCATTTGCTGTAAAAACATTTACAGATGTTTGCGTTTTTATCAATCCTGATTCATTCTGCTGATTTCCTGCAATAATATTTAACTGTATCTTTTTATCATCAGAAAAAATCTTTGGGATTTGCTCATCTTCTAAATGCTGATAATTTGGGGTTATCATTTTGTCTTTTGCTGGTAAATTCAACCATAATTGAATCCCCTCTAAATCGCCACCTTTTTTGACAAACTCTTTTGTTGGTGCTTCTGCATGAATAATTCCTCTTCCAGCTGTTGTCCATTGAACTCCACCAGCTTTTACAACCATTTCATTTCCTAAAGAATCTCTGTGTAATTGTTCGCCTTTAAATAGTAAAGTGATAGGCTCAAAACCTCTGTGAGGATGTGGTCCTAAATCAAAAGGATTATTAAATTCTGAAATTGCATAAGGTCCATAATGATGCAATAATAAAAACGGATCTACATTTTCTATTCCTCCTGTTGGTAATGGTTGGCGTAATTTTATGGGTCCCATATTTACTAAAGGACTTGATACTTTATGTTGTATTGTTTTTAAATTTTTCATTTTACTTTTCTTTTAATTTATTTTCCAAGGAAAATATTAAATCAAATTTTTACTATCTAATTTTATCTAATAAGTTACTTAAAGTTGTAGCTTCTTTGTCTGTCAAATTTTCTAAAAAAGAAAGATTCTTATTTTCATCAATTGTAGTTAACAATTCTAAACCTTGATTAGTTATTTTTACATAAACGACTCTTCTATCGTGTTCACATCTTTCTCTTTCTATTAAAGATTTATCACACAACTTATCCATTAAACGAGTTGCATTTGGTGCTCTTTCAATCATTCTATCTTTTACAATTTGCACCTTAATCCTTGTTTTTGCTCCTCTTAAAATTCTAAGAATATTGTATTGTTGAGGCGAAATTCCATAAGGTTTAAAGAATTCATTCTCTTTGCTATTTAACCAATTAGAGGTGTATTTTATATTGATTAAAGCCTTTAACTTCTCACTTTTAAAAGTAGATTTTATGTCTTTAGAAATGTCTCCCATACTTTAATAATTAATATTTATAATTCAAAATTTTAAACTCAGAATTTTGAACTTTTATGCTCTTAACTTTAAGTCTTGCATTATTTTATTAAACTCTTCAGTAGTTGGTGTTAAATACACTTTATCATCTACAAACAAAGTTGGGAATTTTGCAACACCATCATACAATTCTTTGCTATGTTCTCTTGCATCTATATCTTTTGAAATATCTTTATAGATATATGGAATATCAGTTGAGTTTAAGAAATTCTTAAAAGCAACTGTATACGCATGTCCTTTTTTTCCGTATAAAGTAATTTTCATTTTTATTGATTTACAAAGTTTTCGAACTCATTCACTTTTTCTAATAAAGAAACCAATAATTCTTTATTTATAACTTTGCCTTCTATAAAATTATCATAAAAATTAGGAAAAGAAAACGTAATTAATTCTTTTGCTGCATGTCTTGGAAACCTTTGTTCTGCTGCTGCTAAAACAAATCTACCTCCCATTCCTCCAGGAGAAGTTGCCATTAATAGCAAAGGTTTTTCTCTAAAAATACTATTGTTGATTCTTGAACACCAATCAATAATATTTTTAAAAGCGGCTGCATAAGAACCATTATGTTCTGCTAATGAAACAATGAAACCATCGTAGTTGTCTAAAGAGTCAGAAAATTGAATTAAATCTTCTGGAAAACCATTCTCTTTTTCTTCATCTTCACTATAAATTGGTACAGAAAAATCTCTTAAATCTATAACATCAAAAGATGATTTTTCTAAACTCTCTGCAGCAAACGTTGCAAATTTTTTATTGATGGAAGTAGAACTTGTACTACCAGCAAATGCTAATATTTTTTTCATTTATTTGTTTAATTTTTTAGAAGAAAAATAAGAAGTTAATAATAAAACTGTTGCTACTAGAGCTCCTAAATGATCTCCATCACCAATCATATAATGTGCAAAAAATGCTAATACAAATGCAAAGAAAAAACCTGCATACGCCCATTCTTTTATTGATTTATTGGCTACAAACCAAAGAGCCAATAAACCTAGTAATTTTATAATCCCATAAGGGTAAATAATATAAGTTGGATAGCCAAAACTCTTAAAAAGATCTGCAATATCTTCATAGTTAAAGAAATATTGACTTACAGAAAAAAGCATTAATAAAGTTAATAATCCTGTAGATAGGTAGTATATAATTTTTGTTGTTTTCATCTTGAATAGTTTTTAAATTCCTGACAAAGTTACAATAATTATATTTAATTACCAAGGAAAATAAACCCGAGGAAATATTTTTAATAGAAAATGATAATTTATCTAATACTTTAAAGAGTTGGCAAACAAGTTTAGACCCAGTCCCGAAATTTCGGGAGAAATGGCATCCTTTTTGTTTTTTTACAAAAAGATATAATGGAAAGCAGGAAATAGCTTCTAATCTAAAATAGCATCTTGAATAATTTGCTGAATTTCTGTTCGCATATTACTGCTTACCAAACCTCGATTTTCCATAGTTGGGTAGACTCTATTAGATAAGAAAACATAAACAATTCCGCTTTTAGGATCTGCCCAAGTATAGGTGCCTGTAAAACCAGAATGCCCAAAACTTTCATCAGAAACGCAGCCACAAGTGGCTTTTATACGTTTATTTAATTGAGGTTTATCAAAACCTAAACCTCTTCTTACTTTTTTATCAGAAAAATATCTTTTGTTAAACTTGTCTACAGTTTCTGTTTTTAAATAGCGTTTGCCTCCATAAAATCCTTTTTGTAGATACATTTGCATAATTTTAGCCACATCATTTGCATTGGCAAACAAACCTGCATGACCACCTACACCACCCAACATTGCAGCTCCCATATCATGCACATAACCATGTAATAATTGGTCTCTGTAATAATCGTCTTTTTCTGTAGGAATAATTTCTCTTTTAGCAAATTTCTGAAGTGGCAAATAAGTAGTTCTATTTGCTCCTAAAGATTGATAAAATCCTTCGTCTACTAACCTGTTTAAAGGTTTATGATATTCTTTTTCGAGCGCTTTTTTAAATATATAATAACCTAAATCGCTATATTTATAGCCTGCTCTTTCTCTTTGATCTGCCTCTCTAATATATTTGTAAATACTGTCTTTGTAATTTTTATTGATATATAAATTTTTAGCGACTTTTATATTGTGTTTTTTAGACCTCTTTTTACTATAAAACTCACTTAAATTCTTTCCTGTAATACTATCTTGAGTGTTTTTATAAAAAGGAATCCATGCTTTTAATTTACCATAATGAGAAAGAATTTCTTTTACAGAAACACTTGCTTTATTGGTGTTTTTAAAACTTGGCAAAAGGTCTTTTAGTTTCTCGTTTAAAGATATTTTTTTATCTTCTTCTGCTTTCATAATTAAAGGTAAAGAAGCTAAAATTTTTGTGAGTGAGGCTAAGTCATACACGTCTGTATTTTTTACGATTCTTGTCTTTTTTTCTGTATGATAACCATAACTTTTTTCTAAAACGACTTTACCATATCTGGCAACCAAAACTTGAAAGCCTGGTGCCATTTTTTTATCTAAAATAATAGTCGCTAAAGAATCAATTTTTTCTAGTTTTTGTGATGATAAATTTGCAGCTTCAGGAATTGTATATTCGAATCTACTTAAATTAGACGTTGATAAACCTGAGCCTTCTAAAAACTCATTTTTAATACTTACTGGTAATTTTCCTTTTGCACCAAAAGCACCAAAAATTAGTTGAGCAGATAATTCTTGTGCCAATTTACTATTCTGATAAGAAACAACTACACTTTCTATATTAGTAAAAGTTTTTATTTGCAACAAACTATAAGGACTCGCAAAAACATCTAAAATCACATTTTTTTTTCTGGCAATTTCTTGTAACCAAACTAGTTCTTTATCTTTAAATTTATAGCTTTTCCAAGGGTGTAAATTAGATTTATGAAAACCTATAATAACCAAGTTGTATGGTTTTAGTTTTTTTATCAATCCATCTAAATTCTTATCAGAAACAACTGTAACCTCAGCATAATTTTTAAGCATATTTATGTAATCTGTGCTTTTATCATCACCCAAATGTACATAAGCAATTTTCTTTTTTTCTAAATTTGTAATTGGTATATTTAATACAGAATCTCTGATAACTGTCAACGAGTTTTTAACCAATTTTCTATGTAATAATTCGTCTTCTACAGTATTCAAATCTTCTTGAATATTTTCAATTTCAATTGGTTTATAATTGTGTAAGCCTGCCCAATATTTTGCTTTTAATATTTTTCTGACAGAAAAATTAAGTCTTTCTTCTGTCAAAGTTCCAGTTTCAACTGCTTTTTTTATCAAATTTATTGTTGATGGAACGTTTTGAGGAATTAACAACAAGTCATTACCTGCTTGAATGGCTGCCAAATCTATTTCTGCAGAAGTTGCATAATTACTTGCGCCTTTCATATTTAAACCATCAGTAATGATTAAGCCATTAAAACCCATTTTATGTTGTAGCAAATTTGTGACTACATTTTTAGATAAAGAAGTTGGTAGTTTAGGATCAGATTCTAAACTTGGGATACTTAAATGTGCTGTCATAACACTAGCAACACCTGCATCAAATATTTTTTTATAAGGATACAATTCAATAGAATCTAACCTTGCCAAATCAAAATTTAAAACGGGTAAAGTATGATGAGAATCTGCTGCAGTATCTCCATGACCTGGAAAATGTTTTGCGTTTGCCAAAACTCCTTGACTTTGCATTCCTTGAGTAAAAGCAATAGCTTTTTGCGTTACATTTTCTTTATTTTCGCCAAAAGAACGGTTCCCAATAATTGGGTTTTCTGGGTTTACGTTAATATCTACAACAGGTGCAAAATTCACATGAATTCCCAATCTTTTACAATGTTTCCCTAAATGTTCTCCAAATTGTTTTACTAAAGAATCGTTTTGAATTGCGCCTAAAGTCATATTCCAAGGAAATCTGTAGGTATTTTTTAAACGCATATCTAAGCCCCATTCTCCATCAAAACCAATTAACAAAGGCACTTTTACTGTATCTTGATATTTGTTATTTAATGCTGCTTGTTTTTCTGGTGTGCCTTGCATAAAAATTAAACTACCAACATGATATTTGGTAATCATTTCTGTGATAAAATCTTCGTGTTTTTTATCGAGATTAGAATAGGCTTGAACCATAAATAATTGACCAATTTTTTCTTCTAAAGTCATACTATTTAAAAGACTATCTACCCAAATTTGTTGAGATTCATAATCTTTTGTAACTAAAGGATCTATTCTTTGTGCAGATAAATTGCAACACAATCCTATAAAAAATAATAGTAGTAACTTTTTTTTCATTTTAATTTTTTATTCTTCTGTACATATCTCTTGCTCCATGATGAATCATTAAAATATCAACTATTTTTGATGAAACATTTCTGTAAATAATTCTGTAATTACCAATAACAATTTCTCTTATTTTTGGATGATTAATTTCCTCTACAATCTTACCTATATCTGGCTGTATTTTTAAAACCTCTGTTCTAATTTTGATTTTTCTAACTTGAATTTCTGCATATTTCTTAGAATCTAATGCAATATAATCGTAGATTTCTTTTAAGTCAGATTTGGCTTCTGGTAACCATTTTATTTGAACCATTTGTCCATTTCATTTTCTAACTCTTCTTCAGAAATTGATGTTTTAGCTTCAGATAATTGAATTCTTGTTTCTAATTTATCAATGAAAACTAATTTTTCTATCAATTCATCTATAGAAATTTGATCCGGAAATTTAGAAATATGTTCTTGAAGTTTTTCTTTAGTAATCATCTTTAGAAATTTTTATTAAATATAATAAACAATAGTTATACCAAAAAACGTTTGTGCCAACTTTCTTTTGCTGGTATTTCCCATTTGTTTTCAAAATCTTCTTTAGTATTTACCATGTTATTAAACACAATCGTTTCTGAAGTTACTTTTTTGTCTTTTGCAAACCTCTGAAAATCAGATAACTTTACTAGATTTATAGTATCATCATCTTTAAAAGTGATGTTCATTTTATCCATCAAATCTAATTTCAATTCTTTTTCTAATTCCTGTACAAATCTTACTGAACTATCAATAGAACAACCAGAAACATTATTAAAACTTTCATCTACTGCCAGAACTAAAAACTGATTGTACTTAATTGTAAAAGAACCTTTTAAATCATCTCCATGTCTTGTCCATTGGTTGATAAAATCTTCTGCTTTTGTTGCTATTAATTCTATTTCTGTATTGGTAAATTCTCTGTTAGATTGGTAAATCCAAACGCGAGAATTATTTGGTAAATTTTTATATTGGGTAAACATATTGTCTCTAGATTATTAGACTTTTAGATTTTTAGGATTTAAAAATCTAGAAATCGATTATTTAATTCGTTAATTTTAAAGAAATAGCTGGTGCATATTTACGCATCATTTTAATTTTACTTAAAGGTGATGCTCTCCATTTTCCTTTTACAAAAGTATAAATATTATCATTTCTATCTTTATTACGATATTTTGCATAGCCAATAATTGGTCCATAAAAAAACTCGTTTTCTGTATCTGATTCATTTTTACCATATTGATTAAATGGAATAAAAAGCTTCTCAAAAGCTATAAAAAGTCCTTTTTTTGGCATTTCTATATTATAGGCAGAAATATCTATAACTGTTGTTTTTTGCCCTTCTTCTGTTTCTATGGGTAAGTTTACATTTAAAATATCATCTTTTGGCAAACCAGTTTTTTGATCTTTACTAAATAATCTTATTCTAAATTTAGCCTTTTTACGCTGGCTTTTTCTATCAGAAAAATGGATTTCTATTTTTTCTAAATACGTACAACATTTTGTTCTTTTATCATTAGGAAAATACTTTGCCAACATTCTCATTCCTGAAGTATGCACTCCTTGAACATTATTTTTTACTTCGCCTAAAACAACAGATTTTTCTATTCTCTTAGTTAAGATAATTTCATCTAAAACAATATTTAAGGGTTGTAAAAACAAGGTTTTCCTATAAATATCTTTGGCAAAAACTATGGTATCTTTATAATTTAAACAAGAAATATGAATTTTAGAATTCAAATATTTTTCTGGTAGATTCATAGAAAAAGTGCCTTCTTCTGTGGTAGAAATTCCTTTATTAGAATCTAAGAAACTAAGATTTGCATATACAATTGGCTCTTTTGTATCAACATCTAATAGTTTGCCCGAAAAATTAATTTTCTGGGCAAAAAATGATGTAGAAATCAAAAATAAAAAACAGCTTAATTTATTCATTAAATTTATTTTAATTTGTTAGTGTAACCGATATTGGTAATACAATTTGATTATCATTTACGTTACACTTATACTTTTCCCATTTACCGTTTTTTAAATAATAAGATCTACAAATATTTTTTTTGTAAAATTTACTTTTTGTAACTCCAATCATAGGTCCATAATAGGCTCTTTCAATAATATATGTGAAATAATCTAAAGGTACATTTGATGTTGTATAAGGATTAATCTTTTTTAAAGAATCTAAGTTTTTATTAAAATTTTTTAAATATGTTTTGTAAGAAGATTTTTCTCTTGATGCAGTTGTACAATTATTAAAAGGTATGTAAAAGAACTCTAGAGCAACAAAAAAACCATTCTTGGGCACTTGTATGTCATATTTGCTTAAATCTAAAACAATACTTTTATCATTAGCTAACATTGTAAGTATAATATTCTTTTTTAAAATGTCTTTTTTAGGTTTTCCGGTTTTTATATCTCTATCAAAAATTCTCAAACGATATTTACCCTTACATTTATAACTCCTTCTATAATATTTAATAGTTATATCCTTAATATAATCAACTCCATTATTTTTAGAAGTATATGGAAAATATTTAGCATTCATTTGAACACCGCTAGTTTTGTTAAAAGGAAGCATATATTTTACTTTCCTTTTAACAGGGTCTAAAACAACTTCCTTTATTTTTCTTTTTCTTAAAACTACTTCATCTAAAACCTCTACAGTTGGTCTTAAATAAAAAGTTTTATTTTTTAATTGAGAAGTTAAAACGATTGTATCTTTATAGTTGATACAAGATATTAGAACTTTAGATTTTAAATCTTTTTCTCTTAACTCTATATTAAAACGACCCTGTTCATTTGTAGCTGTACCAATACTTGAGTCTAAAAACAATAAACTTGCGTATGCAATAGGATCTTTTGTTTTTTTATCTAAAATTTCACCTTTAAAAAATAAAGTTTGACCAAATATACTGTTGGTTATAAGGACTACAAATAAATTAATAAATTGTTTTTTTAAAAACATGTTATCTTAAATTAAATTTCTGCTGTAAAGCTTGTAATTTATCTTCATCTGACATTGTGTTTTTTGGAGCAGACATCCTTTCTTTTATCTCTTTTAACACCTTTTTTGTATATAAAGGAAAATCTGCATTCTGAATCCAATTATTGTATCCAGGATTTTCTTTAAACACTTCTTCTACAGTTCTTCCTTTATATTTTCCGAAAGAAAAAATTTCTTGATCTTCTTCATTTATCAAAATAAAACCTGCAAAATCTGCACGTTTTCCGTGCGTAGAATATTCACTCAGAGCTGCTACAGAGTTTTCTATATCATCATATTTATCTAATTGAGCCAATAAAATTTCATAAGTTGCATTGGTGTCTGCTTCAGCTCCATGTGCGCCTTCTAATTCTTTGCCACAATAAAATTGATAACCAGCACTTAATGTTCTTTGTTCTTTTTTATGAAAAATTACTTGCACATCTATGGCTTTTCTGTTTTTCATATCAAAATCGATACCAACTCGCATTAATTCTTCTGCTAAAAGCGGAATATCAAATCGATTAGAATTGAAACCTGCCAAATCTGAATCTGCAATCATTTCATTTACTTTTGACGCCAATTCTTTAAAAGTTGGTTCTGTTACTACTTTCTCGTTCGTAATTCCATGCACATCTGTTGCTCCTTGTGGAATTTCGATTTCTGGGTTTACCAACCAAGTTTTGCTTTCTTTATTTCCGTTCGGAAATACTTTTAAAATAGAAATTTCTACAATTTTATCGGTTGCAATATTTACGCCTGTAGTTTCTAAGTCGAAAAATACGATGGGTTTCTTTAATTCTAAGTTCAAGGTTTCAAGTTTAAGGTTTCTAGTTCAACTTTGAATTTTGAATTCAAAATTTTGAACTTATTTTTTTATTCGTTGTTAAGTTGTGCTTTAAAATCATCTATTTGATCTAAATTCTTTTTAGATAAAGTAGGTTCTTTAAAATTATATTTTTCTAATTCATTCAAAACAGTATCTGCTAGAAGGAGTCTTGCAGAAGGTTTATCATCAGCAGGAATTACAAACCAAGGTGCGTTTTCTTTAGAAGTTCTGTTTAACAAATCCTCATAACAGAACATGTATTTATCCCATAATTTTCGCTCTTTTAAATCGCCTGCAGAAAATTTCCAGTTTTTTTCTGGGATATTTAATCGTCTTAATAATCTATTTTTTTGTTCGTCTTTAGATAAATTTAAAAAGAATTTTAAAACTATTGTGCCACTATCTGAAAGGTGTTTTTCAAAATTGTTGATTCTATTCATTCTATTATGATAAAAATCGTCATTCAAATCATCCAGACTTTTTACATTGGGTATATTCTCACCAAAAATATAATTAGGATGCACTCTTGTAACCAATACATTTTCGTAATGTGTTCTATTAAAAACACCTATTTTTCCTTTTGCTGGCAATGCAATATAATGACGCCATAAAAAATCGTGTTTCAACTCTAATTCTGTAGGCACTTTAAAACTATGCACTTCTACACCTCTTGCATTCACATCTTTAAAAACTTCTCTAATCAAGCTGTCTTTCCCAGAAGTATCCATTCCTTGCAAGCAAATTAACATACTATATTTGCCCTCTGCATACATAGTATCTTGAATTTTACTTAGCTTTTTTCTAATTTTTTTTAGCTTTTTTTCTGCATCTTCAATTACTTCTTTTGTTTTAAAATTGGTAAGTTTAATGGTATTATTTACTTTATAATTTTCTAGACTCATCTTCATTTATAATATTTTCTAAAGATAAAAAAAATAGGGAATTATGATTGGTTTTTTTAGATGAAGTTTTACTAATTTATTCATAAATTAACTCCTTAAAACCGAACCTAAAATACTTTTTGTTACTTTTGATATATGAAAAAGCGCTTTTTATTTATATTTCTTCTTTATATTTCTTTTTCTAATGCACAAACATTACCAAAAGGTTTTGTTTATTTATCTGATGTTGACTCAACAATTAAATCTGAATTAAGGTATTTAGGTAATAATAATTTTATAGGAAAACCAATTGATGGCTATTATAACAACTGCATTATTCTTACCCAAAAAACTGCAAAACAGCTGCAAATTATTCAACAAAAATTATTACCAAAAGGCTTGAGTTTAAAAATTTTTGATGCCTACAGACCACAACAGGCTGTAGATCATTTTGTAAGATGGGCAAAGGTTTTGAGTGATACTTTAATGAAAAAAGAATATTACCCAAATGTTCAAAAATCAAAACTTTTTAAATTAGGCTATATTGCATCAAAATCTGGTCATACAAGAGGCAGTACTGTAGATTTAACAATCGTAGAAATAAAAACTGGCAAAGAATTAGATATGGGAAGTCCTTATGATTTTTTCGGGGTTCAATCTCATCCTTTTCATAAAAACATCAACAAAAAACAAAAAGAAAATAGAATGTTGTTGCGTAAAGTAATGTTAGCAAATAATTTTAGACCTTATGAAAATGAATGGTGGCATTTTACTTTAAGAAATGAGCCTTTTCCTAAGAAATACTTCAATTTTCCTGTAGAATAATCAATTTTAACAATTTCTAAACGACTTCATTTAAAATCGGCATTATATTTGCTTTAAAATTGTTAGATTACTTAAAACTGATGAAAACAAAATTTAATTTATTTTTTCTTATCCTTTTTCTATTTGGTACTTTTAATATTTCTGCACAATTAGACAATAATTCTGGAACTAAAGACAAAGGGAAAATTAAAACTTTAAATACTAAAAGTGCCACAAAAGTAAAAAAACCAACTTCTTTAGAAATAGATCCTACAAATGGTTTTAAAAGTGCGTTTGATAAAGAAAAAGAGAAATTAAAAAAACAACAAAAAGAAGATAACCTTAATAATAAAGGTATTTTAACACAAGCGAAGTTAAGAGAACAACGTTTTTTAAAAGCTTTTAAAAAAATTAATGGTAGATATATTTATCCTAAAATAGACCAAGATTTAGGAAGTTTTAGAACCGATTCTAAAAGTGTAAATATCATCTGTAGAGATTTTCAATATCCTGATGGAGATAAAGTTACCATTTACGTAAACGATGTTCCTGTTATTGTAAACATCACCCTTAGACAAAGTTATCAAAAATTCAATATTCCTCTTAGAGTTGGTATTAACAAAATAGCATTTAAAGCCTTAAACCAAGGTTCATCAGGACCAAACACAGCTGCCTTTAAAGTTTATAATGATGCAGGTATGTTAATTTCTTCTAATGAATGGAATTTGGCAACAGACGCCAAAGCAACCCTAGTAATTGCAAAAAATAAATAATTATTTATTTTTAGACAAAATTACACTTCACTCGTTTTTTTATTCTATGTAAAACAGTTATTTTTGTATTTCGATTATTTTAAACAATTAAATAATCACAAAAACAAACAACAATTACTAGAATGAAAAAAATCACCAAAGAGACCTATTTAGATTGGTACAAAGACATGCTTTTTTGGCGTAAGTTCGAAGATAAGTTAGCTTCAGTTTATATTCAACAAAAAGTTAGAGGTTTTTTACACCTTTATAATGGGCAAGAAGCAATTTTAGCAGGTGCTTTGCATGCTATGGATTTAACCAAAGACAAAATGATTACTGCATATAGAAATCACGTACAACCAATTGGTATGGGAGAAGATCCTAAACGTGTTATGGCAGAATTGTATGGTAAAGTAACAGGAACTTCTCAAGGAATGGGTGGTTCTATGCATATTTTTTCTAAAGAATTCCGTTTTTATGGAGGTCATGGTATTGTTGGTGGGCAAATTCCTTTAGGAGCTGGTTTAGCTTTTGGAGATAAATACAACAACACTGGTGGTGTTACCTTAACTTGTTTTGGAGATGGTGCTGCAAGACAAGGTTCTTTACATGAGGCTTTTAACTTAGCTATGTTATGGAAATTACCAGTAATTTTTATTTGTGAAAATAACGGTTATGCAATGGGTACTTCTGTAGAAAGAACTGCAAATCATACAGATATTTGGAAACTAGGTTTAGGATACGAAATGCCTTGTGGGCCAGTAGATGCTATGAACCCAATAAAAGTTGCTGAAGCTATTGATGAAGCTTTAGAAAGAGCAAGAAGAGGAGATGGCCCAACTTTCTTAGAAATGAAAACCTACAGATATAGAGGTCACTCAATGTCTGATGCACAACATTATAGAACAAAAGACGAAGTAGAAGAATACAAAAAAATAGATCCTATTACGCAAGTAAAAGATATAATTCTTGAAAAGTATTATGCTACAGAAGATGAAATTACTGCAATTGATAAAGAAGTAAAAGCGATGGTTAAGGAATGTGAGAAGTTTGCAGAAGATTCTCCATATCCAGAAACACAACAATTGTATGATATGGTTTATGAACAAGAAGATTATCCTTTTATAAGTTAAGATATGGCTACAGTAATAAATATGCCCAGATTAAGTGACACCATGGAAGAAGGTGTTGTGGCAAAATGGTTAGTAAATGTTGGAGATAAAGTTGAAGAAGGAGATATTTTAGCAGAAATTGAAACTGATAAAGCTACAATGGAATTTGAATGTTTCTATGAAGGAACAATCTTACATATTGGAGTGCAAGAAGGAGAAACTTCTCCTGTTGATGTACTTTTAGCAATTATTGGTGAAGAAGGTGAAGACATTTCTAGTTTATTAAGTGGAGATGTTGCACCAGCAAAAGAAGAAAATAAAGTTGAAAATCCTAAAGAAGAAACTACTTCTCAAGACAATTCATCTAATAATTCAGTTGCGATTCCTGATGGTGTTCAAGTAATTACAATGCCACGTTTAAGCGATACTATGACTGATGGAACTGTGGCAACATGGTTAAAAACAGTAGGAGATAAAGTTGAAGAAGGAGACATGCTTGCTGAAATTGAAACTGACAAAGCCACTATGGAGTTTGAGTGTTTCTATGAAGGAACCATTCTTTATATTGGTGTGCAAGAAGGAGAAACTGCTCCAGTAGATAGTTTGTTAACCATTATTGGACCTGAAGGAACTGATGTTTCTGCAATTGTTGCCAATGGTGGAGCTACTGCTACTTCTTCTTCTAATGAAAAACCTGCTGCTACTTCTGATAAAAAAGAAGAAAAAACAGCTGATAAAGTAGAAGAATCGAAACCTGTTGCATCTAGCAATACTTCTAATGGACGTATTTTTGCATCGCCATTGGCTAAAAAAATTGCTTCTGATAAAGGAATTAATTTAGCAGATGTAAATGGTTCAGGAGAAAATGGTAGAATCATTAAAAAAGATGTAGAAAACTATACGCCTTCTGCAAAACCAGTTCAAGAAGCATCTAAATCTGTTGCCTCTAATGTAACTATGGTTGCAGCTGGTGAAGAAAAATCAGAGGAAGTTAAAAACTCGCAAATGCGTAAAGCAATTGCAAAGTCTTTAGGAAATTCTAAATTCTCTGCTCCAGATTTCAGTTTAAATATTGAAGTTGATATGGACAATGCAATGGCTTCTAGAAAAACCATTAATGCAATTCCAGATGTAAAAGTATCATTTAATGATATGGTTGTAAAAGCTTGTGCAATGGCATTGGCAAAACATCCGCAAGTAAATACTTCTTGGACAGATAATAATACTGTGTATCATTCTCATATTCACGTTGGTGTTGCAGTTGCTGTAGACGATGGTTTATTAGTACCTGTTATCAAACACACAAACCAATTAAGTTTAACTCAAATTGGTGCTGGTGTTAGAGATTTGGCTGGTAAAGCTAGAAACAAAAAAATTGCTCCTGCAGAAATGCAAGGAAGTACGTTTACAGTTTCTAATTTAGGAATGTTTGGTATTGAAAACTTTACTTCGATTATAAACCAACCAAATTCTGCCATTTTATCTGTGGGTGCAATTGTTGAAAAACCAGTTGTTAAAAACGGACAAATAGTTGTTGGCAACACAATGAAATTGACATTAACTTGCGATCACAGAACTGTAGATGGAGCTGTAGGTGCTCAGTTTTTACAAACACTAAAAACATTTATAGAAAACCCAGTTACAATGTTGGCTTAGGTTCTCTATCATACATAAATTAAAAAATCTCAAACTAAAAAGTTTGAGATTTTTTGGTTAAACACGTATTTATACGTATTGATTTTTTCAATAAAAAATTCTAACTTAGCTAACTTCTGATATAAGTCATTAAAAAGACGTCATATCAGTTTAACGTTAGCTAACTTTGAAAATAATGTGTTTAGATTTTAAAAATCAAAACGAAAATTCATTTGAAAATCTTTCCCCAACCTTTAAATAATATATTAAGATTAAAACTATTTAAAGCTTTCAACTTTCAATTCCCATTTACTCTCTTTTAAAAACTTTTTATAGTCTTTAATGTTTAGCATTTCTGTAATCGCTTGTTTTTTATCTTTTTTATTTTCGTAATAAGATTTGCAAATTTCATAGCCAATCCAATAGCCTAAATCTGGATAACTATCTTCTGATGCAGTATTATAATTCGCTATCCAGTTGAAATATCTGTCATAATACATATCCTTTTTAAAGTCTTTCCAAATTTGTTTTTCTTTTCCTTTTGCCCAGTTAAAAATTTTTCTATTTGCTGTTTCTCCACTAATTAATTCGCACAAAAAATCAGCCATCCCTTCTTTTATAACATAACCAAGCGTAATTGTGTCCTTTTTCATTCCATCTTGTTGAAAGTGAATTAATTCGTGCGCAATTACATTTGGCAAATACTTAGATTTGTTCATTAATAGTTTATCGCCAAAATCTAGCTCTTGGGTATTTACATTTTCGCCATCACTCATTTGGTTAATTCCAATTAATAAACCAGCAGGCGAAACTGTGCCTCCACTTGTAAATGCGCCCATTACAAAATAAACATCAGGAAACTTTGCTTTAGGATAGATTTTTTTGAAATTCTTGAAACTTTTTTGAATATCTTTTTTGTATTCATTAGCCTTTAAAGTATTCTCTCTGATGGTTTTATATAACTTTGGATGCGATTTTATATGCTTTACAAAATAATTTATAGAGCTTACTTTTGCACCCATATAATCTTGCATTCCTGCACTAGATTTATCAAAATAATATTTTTTATAAATACTTTTTGCATTTGCAGAATCCTTTTGTGCTAAATCATAGGCTTCCCAAAAATGAATAATATCATTTGTAACAATTTTTGCCTTTTTAGGATTACTATTTAAAGATGTAGCTTCAGGAATTTCATCTAATAGTTTTTGCCACTTTTTATTAGAATGCAAACTTTTTAAATCGGAATCATTTTTAAGATGAGATTTGTAAGTGAAGCCATATTTTATAGCTTTCTTTAACAAGATAAAAGCGCTATCTACTTTTTTTTGCAATGCTAAACAACAAGCTGCATTATAAGTAAAATTCATTTTTTGACTTTTAAAATCAGAAATTTCAACTAATTTTAAATATTTATTTGTTGCAGATGCATATTTTTTTGATTCATAAAAATGGTCAGCTTCTTTTTTAATTTCTGAAATACTTAATTTTTCTTGTCCATTTATTTGATTGATAAAAAAGACAAAAATTGCTATAAAAAACATTTTATTCATAAGACTGTGTTTTGTTTAAGACCATCAGAATTAGAAATAGTTACATTTTTAAAACAATAAACAAGCGTTTTGTATAAGCTACATTTAAAAATGTAGGTTTTCATAAGTATATTAATTATTTAAGCAGGTTAAAGACATCTATCTTTCAAGAATTGAAAATAAATTTGTTACAGTTTAAAAAGTTTTATTGCAGTTTTTAATTACATCCTTCCTCAAATACTTCCCAATTAATTTCTGGAGTTTTAGGATATTTTTCAAGAAGTTCTTTTTCTAAATCTACTTTTATTTTAGCATAGGGAACATTATAAATTTCTTCAAATTTATCAAAACCTTCAATCCAAAGTTTTTTTAGTTTTATAACACCATAATTTTTCAAAATAAATTCTACAATATATGCAGACTGATGATAACCAATCATTTCTGGTTGCTTATAAAAATCTTTGGCCAGTAATTCTATTGCTATTAACTTATCTGTTTCCATAAAAAACCGATAGATTTGAGCAACATTGTAATCATTACAATTATTTTCTGCATAGGTTGCCAAACCTTCATTAATCCAAGTAGATGTTTGGTTTGCATCACTCCATTCTAACATTGCAATTAAATGCATTAATTCGTGTTTTATTGGTGGTTTTACATTTTCATTAACAACAACATATAGCGTTTTTATATGTGGCCAAGCAGAACCACTTGAAGCCTGTCCTGTATATTTTTCACTTTCTTTTCTAGTGTTTAAAAATCGAATATTAATCGTATCATTCAAATTTTCCAAATCAATAATTTTAACATTTTCTTCCAAAGCTTTAAAACAAGCTGAAACATAGTTCTCTTTTTGCTCAAAAGACATTCCTTTAGAGGGAAAAGTAAAATTTATATTTTTTATTGTTTTTATTACTTGAGACTCAGTTTTCCAACCATTTTTTTCAGTTGATTCTATGTTTTCTTTCTGATTCTTACATCCTGTTAAAATTAGTAATGTAAAAACTATGGAAAAGATTTTTTTATTAATTTTCATTGTTGAAAGTTTATCTTTTTTTGTAAAAATATATTAAATGATTCATAACAGTTAAAAATTAAAACGATAATTCATTTTTAAAGTAATTCCCTAATTTCAAATTCTTTTTTAAACTAATTTTTATCTAGAAACTTTGAGTATATAAATAATGAGAATAAAATTTTATTTGCATTATTCATTCTATTATTTTTCCAAGCTATAAAATTCTTCTTCGATTTTTGATACATTTTTTCCATCAATCTTAACAATAGAAACAGTTCCAAATCTTAACATTTCAGGAAATTGAAAGACATCTTTTATAAAAAAATTAATATGTGGTATATTAATTAATTTTACAGCCTTATTAATAGATAACCATTTAGCATTGTCTAAAATTTTAGGCAATTTTGTATTTACTGTATTCGTTTTCATTACAAAAATATTTCTTGTAGAATAGTAGTTTTCTAGTAGTTTTTTTAACCCATAAATCCCTCTTAATTTTACATCAACCACATCTAAACCATAGGTTTTAGCAATACTATCCATTCCTTTTTTAATGCTTTGCTTACTATTTTGATACAAACCTGGAGTTACCCAAAAATCTTTATTTTTAATTTTTACAACCAACATTTTTCGTTCTTCATTTAAAATAAGCATTCTATGAAAAGTAGTTGTTTTTTGTTTTTGTGATAGTAAATTTAAGCTTATGAGAGCTAGAAATAATAGTATTATATTCTTCATTTTAATTGATTTTAGGCTCGCTAACTTTTGTCGCGGTTTTACTAATAATTTTCCAACCTTTTACTGTCTCTTTTAATAAAAATAAATCGATATACACCCAATCTCTATTGGGTCCAGCAATTTCTGCTTTTGCAGTTGCAATGTCTTTGAAGATTTCTATAGATAAAATTTTTCCAACTCGTCCATTAAATTCTCCCTTTTTTTTGTTTTTAAAAAACCCAACATATTCTTTTGGAGTGTATATTTTAAAACCGTCTTTACCTGTTAAATATAAAGTTGCATCTGCTGTAAATGCATTTTCTAATTGTTTTAATTTGTTATAAGAACTTCCTGTAATATAATCTTGTAGTGTTTTTTCTACATTTTTAAATGATGAATCTTGAGCAACAACAATTGTAGAAAATACAAATGTAAAAAGGAATACTATTTTTTTCATTTTGATTGATTTTGAGTTCAATACAAATTTTAAAAAATGTAAATGAGAAATAGTGATTACTTATAATTTAAGAGTCCTGAATTATAAATTCAGATAAAATTTTAAGAGTTTTGTTTTATAAATGTAGATAATCTAGCACATTATTTGTTTTTTGAATTTATCAGCTCTATAATTTTCAATGAAACTGGTTTTGAAGATTGATAATTCTGCCCAGTTACTAGACGCCCATCAACTTCTAAAGTAAACTTCCCTCGTTCTGAAAATCTAAAATCTCCTCCTCGTTCTTCTATTGTTCTTTTAATTAGAAAAGGGAAAGTTTTAAAGTATTCCTTTTCTTTATTTTCATAATCATCTGGATAACCACTGACTCTTTTACCATCAACCAAATACTTACCATCACTTGTCTTCAGATTTACAATTCCTGCTGTACCATGACAAACCGAAGAAATAATTCCATTATGTTTTTCATAAACATCCATTGCTATTTTTTGAATTTCTTTGTTTTCAGGCACTCCAAACATAGCACTTCCTCCTCCAATATATTGCACTGCTTTATACTTAGAAGCATTAATTTCTGAAGGTTTTTTAGTGCTTTTTAAAGCATTCATAAAAGCTGAATCATATAAGTACTTCTTACTCATTTCATCAGATGTATTAATATATGCTAACGGAATTGCACCACCTTTAGGACTCATAAAGTCAACTCTATAACCAGCATTTTTAAAAACATTATAAGCATTTACAATTTCTGAAAAACTATTGCCAGTTGTTAGTTTTGTATCTCCATAAAAATGAGCATTTGAGACTATGAATAAAACTGAATTCTGCTTGGGATTATCGATTTTAGATGATGCTCTATAAGCAGATGGGTTACTTATTGGATAAAAATCTTCTATTTGCTCAGAAGTTGTTTTATTATTTTCTTTATTAATTAAAAAAGCCCCACCCCAAACTACTTTAGGATAATCTAAAACCTGTTTAACCATTTCGCCTAAAGAAGAAACTGTACTACTAAACTTTTCTATAGCCTCGTCTTTTGAAACCCAATGGAATTCAACATTTTTATTTTTTGGTAAGTCATTAGTGGTGGATTTTGCAACATAAAACTGCCTTACACTTAAAGAATTATTAAAGCCAAATTTATAAGTAAAAACTCCTTTGAGTTCGGGTTTAGAAATTGATACTCCATATTTATTTGAAAGACTATTGATTGCTTCATTAATAGTTTGTCTTTGCTCATAAAACGTACCTATAGTAATCCAACCTATTGTTGCCTTTTTTATTAAAACCTCATTATTATCATTTAGGATGATTAATGTAATAACTGTTGTATTTGGTTTAAGGTTGTTTGTAGATTGCCCAAAAGTAAAGCTAGCAATTAATAAAGAAATCAGTAAAAACACTATTTTTTTCATTTGTATAATTTTGTAGTTTATACAAATCTCGTAAAATGATATAATAATGAAATGATAAGTTATAATTTAGGTGTCCAGAATTATAATATTAAACTTTTTACTTACAAATATTTCTTTTGAAATTCTGAAGGTGTCATACCTACAACCTTTTTAAAAGTAGCATAAAAGCTTGACTTTGAACTAAACCCTGCTTCAAAACCAATAGCTTCTAAAGTAAAATTGGTATTTTCTTTTAATAATTGTTTTGCATCTTCAATTCTGTATTCATTTATAAATTGTGCAAAGCTTTTTCCTAGATTATCGTTTAATAATTGTGATAATTGATGTGAAGAAATCTGTAACTTTGATGCAATATCTTTTAATTTGATATTTGTATTCTTATGAAACTGATGATCATTCATTGTTTTTTTTAGTTCTAAAATCAACAGATTTGCATCTTTCTCATCAATCTTTTTTGAAGCATATTTTTCTGGAATATCTTTAAAAACATTTTCTCTATTACTTTTAAATAATAGAAAAATCAACAAAACATAAAATACTACTGAAAACGTAATTGTGCCAATTAAATATAAATAGAAATACCCAACTATATAAGCTACATAAATTAACAGGTTTCCAATAAAAACTGCCACCAACCAAATTTCAGGAGTTGTAGTTTTTTCATTTTTAGAAAGAATTTTATTAAAAATATCTTTCAAAATATAAGCAGAAGCTATTACATACAATCCCCAAACAAAATAGATCGTATGCACTACATAATCAAACCAGATTTGCTTATTTAAAGGATACGATTTTAGCAAACCAAAAACAATAATAATGGTTGCTAAAACTACGAAATGAATTTTCCAAGATTTTGGTATTACTTTTCTATTTTCTATGGAAGCTTTCAGGTAAAAAAATAAAGAAACTCCAATTAAAAAACAGGCAGACAAACCTATTTGAAGAATTAGAAAGTTTCTATCTTCTTTTAAAGTATAGATTGTATAGACAGATTTACCAATTCTAATGCTTAAAAAAAGCAACAACAAACCAAATAATAAATTTTGAGTGCGTTTTTCTTTACTAAAAAAAAGAAAATAAAAACTTGCTAAAAAGCCATTAAAAACGCCTATTGAACAAATAAAAAATAAGATTGGGTTTTCTAAAGTCATTTATAAACTTAAATTTATAAAACTAAAGTAACAAAAAAACACTCGGAATTTCCAAGTGTTTTGTTAATCTATTTATAATTTTGAAATAAAGTTATTATTGTAATATAATTAATATAGAATCACTAGAAGGTTAAATATATTTTTAAAATATTCCCCTATTATATTTATTTGAGTTTAAATTTACTCTTTTACGCCTTTTTAAACGATTTTTCTCTACCAAATTTTCAATCACTTCTTCTATTGGTTTAGTGGCATCTAAATTTTCGTTTTTTCTTTCTGTTATTGGTTTTATTGATATTTTATCATCAATATTATGAACGATTATATAATTCATTTTCCAGTCTTTACCATACGTTTGAGAACTGTTTTTATGAATTTTAGATTTATAAAAATACATCTCGTACTTTTTATCTGAAATAGAAAAATCTTTTTTACCTAAAAAAACAATACTATCATTTAGCTCTTTTTTCTTATTCCTTTTAAATAAAATCGCTTTGTATACTTCTTCTTTTTTGGTGTATTCTTTAGGTAAAAGAGCTGTTTTATTTATTTTAAATAATTTCTCATAAAAAACACCTCTACTTGTTAGCTCTGAAGCTAATTCATTAAAAATCTCTTTATTATATTTTTCTGAGTTTTCAATTTGAAGTGCAATTAAAGTAGAAGTTACATCTGCATTTTTTACAAACTCTACATTCTTAAAAAATGTTTTTACATTTTTGTCTTTTCTAAATGGGAATAACAGTTTTACATATAAGTTTAATAAATCTCCTTCTGTTTTACTAGCATAAGATCTATTTGTACTTTTTTTACCTAACTGTCTTTTCAACTCAACTTTTGCTTGATTTAAAATTTGCGTTTTATAAGATTTATATTCTTTACTTATAACTAAATCTTTATCTACCAATTCTGCCAATAAATCATAAATTGGTTCTTTATATTCTTGAATAGTAGCATATTTTAAAATTTCTGGAAATACTTTTTTTGCGAGTGACAAAGAGTCTCCAACAGATTTTAATATTTTATTCATTTCATATTTGCTAGATGATAAAGGAATATCTGCCTCAAATAATTTTAAAAATCGTTGATAGGATTCTTTAGAACTCTTTTTTAAAACTGAATTAATTATGGTTATTTGATTGTCTGGGTTTTTAAATGAATTTACGTATAAATCATCTAAAAAACGTTTTACTTTTCTAGTATCGAATTTACCCAACTCTTTAATTAAGTATTTTTTTATTTTTAGTTGATTGTCTGCAAACTCATAGTTTTCTAATACTTTAATTAGTTCGTTTATATCTTTTTTCTTAAAATCTACCTCATCATAACTTTCTAAAGCAAGACTATCTTTGTTTTTAAGAGCTGTAAAAAATTGTACTGTTTTGTCTTTAAACAAATCTTTTCCTAAAATGGTATCTTTAGGTGTAAAAGTGTCAAAAAATTCTTTCACAAATTTACTTTCAGAATAAGTGGTATCTAACAAAGTTTTTATTTCGTAAATAGCGCCTGTTACTAAAATATTTTTCACTTTAATAGCTTTACTACTTAAAGAATCTTTTAAATAATAAGAATAATAGTGATTGTTATTTTTGTCTTTACCTTGTTTGATATTCTTCTTTTCTAAAATTTTTAAACTTGAAAGACTGCTCAAATTTATTCTTGAGTTATTTAAAAAAGCATTACTAAATCTGTTGCGTTTACTATTAGTATAACCTTTTTGTTCCCATAAAGAATCTACATTATCATAACTTGTTAAATCATTCAGCTTTTTTAGTTTTATAAAAATTTTCTCATTGGTATTGTTGGTATAAGTAGTAGATTTTGTGTAAGATTCATAAGGCTTCTTTTTAGAATTTCTACCAAAACCAAATCTATTAAAAGAAGGATTTACATTGGTATTTACAGAGAAATATAATGAAGTATCTTTTTTAATCTCAAAATCTTTATCAACATACTCAAAATTTGTAATTTTAAAAGAATCAAAGAATCTTTTCTTTGCAGAAGCATCTTTATTTTCTGTTACAAAACCTAATAAATAATAATGACTTCCATTAGTAATTGTCTTTAAATACAACTCTTTTTTATCTTCTTTTAAAATGGTATTGCTAAGAAAACTTTCTTTATCATCGGTTTCAAAAACACCTTTTTTATAATCTAACTCTAAATTTTTACAAAACCTTTCTTGTATTCTTTCTAACTCAAAAACATCTTCTTCAATATAACTTATATCATTTAAAGTTACTTCTTTTATAAAATAATAATTTCCTATTTTATCTATAGCTTGTAAAGTTCTATTACCTTGATACGATTTATTTGTAAATGTATGATTTGTTGGTACATCAACTTTAAAACCTTTATTTTTAGGACTTACAGTAGTAAATTCATTAGAAAGATTATTAAATTTTATGGAGTTGAAAAAAGTATCTCCAAAAGTTTTTACATATTTATTTTTACCATTCATTTTAAAGATTAAAACTTCTAAAGGAGTAAAAAAGATTTGATAACGTTGGTAATTACCAGTTTTGGTCAAGTTTAAAATATCCAACCCTTTTATACCTTGTTTTGTAATTTCTTTTTTAGATACAATTTCTCCAGGAATAGACTCGAATAACAATTTATCGAAATTTTTATCCTTTATTTCTTTACTATTAATTTTAGAAAAAGTATTCATTCTAGTAATAATTACATAAGCTCCATTTGTTAAATCTGGGCTTATATAGGAAGTATTATTCAGAATATTTAACTCATACATTTTATTTGGCAATTTTGCTGTAAAAAAACCATCTTCTGTAGTTTCTTCTCTAAAAACAACATCTATCACCTTGTTTTCTATTTCTTTTTTGGCAGTTTCTGCACTTTTAGTAATATTAGATGTTAACGCTTCTACTGTATAACCTCTTTCTCTTAAAATGGCAATTACGCCTTTTTCTCCACCTAAATGAGCAGCACCAACAGCAGAAAATAAAGATCCTTTTTTGGTAATAGAATCTATACTATTTGCCATATTTTCATTTCTGATGTATAACATATTTTTCATATAATTCTTAGAATACATAGCTGTGTTTATCGAATCTAAAAACGCTACTTTTCTATCTCTATATGCATTATTTAAGAGCATTAAATAATTCTCGTCCTTTAATTTACTTTCTAACCAAGTGTCTGGTTTGTCCTTCATAACATCTCCAGTAGTTGTGGCTTTTTTTACAAGTGATGAAGATTCTTTATAATCTTCTAAACTGTAAATTTTTTTTCCATTCTTTTTTCCTGTTTGATAGATGAACATATCTAAAAAAGTGTCTTCTTGGAAATCTTGCATCATTTGGTTGGTTCTGTACAAAATGCCATTTAAAAGAACATCTTCTCTAGACAAATAAAACATAATTTCTTGCTGTTTTGGTTCGTCTAATTTAAAAGGTGCATTATAAAAATTGGTGTTATTATTTAAAAACCCACGAATAAAGCCAAGCTCTTCAGAAGAATTAAACATATGGTCTAACCAAGTAGAAGGATCTGTTTCTAAACCAACAAAATCACTTTTTGATAATGCATCATAAAAAACATCATCTAGATGAAAAGCTATTTTCTGGCTCACGTGCATAGTGCCATACAAATAAGAATCTTTAGTCAACCCATTTCCAGAAATTTTCCAAAGAAGGCTATTTTTTGTTTGTGATATAGATAAAGTAGTGAAGAATACTAGACAGACTAGAGCAATTTTTTTTAGCATTTTTTTGTTTTTAAATAAGACTAAATTTAACTAAAAAAAGCTAAATATAAAACGGAATTTGAAAGAAAATTCAAATAAATTTATGATTCTATTTGAAGATGTATTTTGCATTTATTTTTTAGTCAAATGTTCTTCTATATCAGCAATATGATGTTGTAATGCTTTTGCTGAGATTTGTATTTCTTTTATCAACAGAGCTAAAGAAATAATTAATAAAATTAACGCAAAACCAAAAATCCAAACTGCAGCTATCTTTAAATGGACATAAATTAAAAACATCGTTAATACACAGAAAAGCAAACTGGAAATTCCGAAAATCTGCATATATCTTGTAAGTGCTAATCTTAATTTCAAGTTTTTTATTTGTCTTATTAAAGACTCTTCTTTACGCTCTAAATATTTATCGTGTAAATTTCTGATGACAGCAGCATATGCTAAAAAACGATTTGTATATGCCAACATTATTAAGGAAATTGCAGAAAATAATAATGCAGGAGTAGTTAAAGTAAGTTCTTCCATAGTTGGAACAAAAATAATCAATAATCAACAAAAAAAGGTTCTGAAAAAAAGTTTTGTTACTCTTTATAAAAGATTTAAATTCGTTAAAATCAGAATATTTAATTTTCTATGCCTAAAAAAGGAAAAGCAAAAAACACAGTAAATAAAGCAAAGCATAGTAAGTTGATGCTTCAAAAAATAAATAAAGTAAAGTTGGAGAAACAAAAAACTAAAGAGAGATTGAAGGCAATTATAAAAAAAGCAAACAATTCTAAAATTAAAGAAAATTAAATGAGTTTAAGATATATTTTAGGAGCTATAATTTCATTTCCTTTATTACCTCTGCTCTTTCTGCAAGGAAAAAAAATACGCAAAGAAACACCTAGATTGCCTGAAGCTAAAAACCCAAAAGGATATTTAAAAACCGATTCTAAAAAAACACTAAAAGTTATTTTTATTGGAGAAAGCACCATTGCTGGAGTTGGCGTAGATTATCATAAAAATGGATTTCCTGGAGCTTTAGTTCAAAGAATTTCTGATACAACTGGAGTTTCTGTTTTATGGAAAGTCTATGCAAGAAGTGGCTATACAGCAAAATTAGTTCGTAAACGATTAGTGCCAAAAATAGAAGAAGCCAATGCAGATGCCATCGTAATTTGTTTGGGTGGTAATGATGCTTTTACATTAAACACGCCCAATTTATGGATGTTTCAAATTAACAAATTAATTAGAGAGTTAAAACTTAAATTCCCAAAAACACCTATTTATTTTACAAATATGCCACCCATTAAAGAATTTCCTGCTTTTACAAAAACCATAAAATTTGTGATTGGAAATTTGGTAGAAATTTTAGGAAAAAGATTAAATAGAAGAGTAAAAAAGAAAAGTAACGTACATTACAATAGCGAAATTGTTACCCTAAAAGATTGGAAAGAAAAACACAATATAGATGGTGATGTTTCTTCTTTTTTTAGTGATGGTGTTCATCCTTCTAAACTTTCTTACCAAGTTTGGGGAAAAGATATGGCAGATTTTATACTAAATACAAGAAGTTTTAAATTATGGTTGCAAAAGAAATAATTAGTCATTTTAATTTAACAGAACATCCTGAAGGAGGTTATTTTAAGGAAGTTTATAGAAGTGAAGGAAAAATAGCTTCTAAAGATTTAGGAGCCAATTTTATTGGAAGCAGAAACTATTGCACCAGTATTTATTTTTTATTGACCTCTGATAAATTTTCTGCTTTTCATAAAATAAGTCAAGATGAGATTTGGCATTTTTATACAGGTAATGCTATAAAACTGCATTTAATTTCACCAAAAGGCGATTATTCTTTTGTAATGATTGGTACTAATTTTAAGAATGGAGAAATCCCTCAATTTACAGTACCTGCACATTATTATTTTGCTGCAGAAGTTTTAGAAAAAGATTCTTTTGCTTTTGTAGGCTGCACAGTTTCTCCTGGTTTTGACTTTAGAGATTTTGTATTGCCTTCTTGTAAAGAATTGACTGAAGAGTTTCCTAAACATATAGAAATTATTCAGCAATTAACACATCATTAAAAATAAAATAGTTCTATAAAATTACTTTTTTTCTATCACACCTTCTTCTGTTAACAAAGCAAAAAACTTATCTAAATTTGGTAGAATTACAATTCTTGTTCTTCTATTTTTAGCCCTATTTTCATTGTTTGTATTTGGGTATAGAGGCATTGTATCTCCTCTACCAGAAGCAATTAATCTACTACCATCAATCTTAAATTTATTTTGTAAAAGTCTAACAATAGAAGTTGCTCTTTTTACACTTAAATCCCAATTATCTTGCACACTTTGGTTATTAATAGTTTGCGAATCTGTATGTCCTTCAATCATTACATCTAAGCTTGGCTCAGATTCAATAATATCTACCAATTTTGTAATTAATGTAAATGCTTCTTTCCTAACCTTATAACTCCCTTTATTAAACAAAAGTTTGTCAGAAACAGAAATCATTACTACAGTTTTATCAATATTAATATTGATATCATCCGAATTTTGAAGTTCATTAGAAACAAA
>JBGCFX010000322.1:0-3806 GCA_045110395.1 Polaribacter sp. | reverse complement strand
ATGCATTCTGCAAGTGCAAGAGCAAGACAAGATATGATGGATAATATTCCTGTTCATGAAAAAGTTATGACAGGTGTTTATAGCACATATGCAGAGGCTTTACAAGAAATTCGTGAAAAAGATATCGATATTCAAAAGAATTTTGCAGACAGATATGGAATAGATATGAAAGAGATTTTCGAAGATTATTACAAAGCAGACGCAAATGCGCCAAAAGGTAATGATGATGAACCAAATCCTGCTCCAAAAAAAGAGTCTTCTAACGACGATTTATTAGGATAAAATTTTATGGACGTTTCCTTCTTTTGAGAAAAACAAAAGAAGGTCAGGCTTTTCACTAAATCTTTTTTCAGAAAAAGAAAAAAGGATATCGCTTCAATCCTTAACGCAAGCTTGTTTGTAAGTATTATTCAAATTAAAAAGCAAAAAGAATATCAAAGTAAAATATGGAAGAGTTTTTAAGAAAAATAAAATTAATAGACAGTTTTTCAATTTCATTAAAAACCAATAAAAATGATTTTGTTTCTAGTTTAAGAACTAACATTGATGAGGCAGATATCGATGGTTTCTTCTCTAGCGCATTTGAAATTTTTTCATCAAGTAAAAATATATTTAAAGGTCAAGCAAATCATTCTGGATTTAAAATAAGAAAACGTAAAAGATTTTTTGATAGACAATTTGGTTTTGCAAAAGCAACAGGAAATTACAGAGAAAAAGAAGGTAAATTAATAGTCAGTGGACAAATAAAATCTTGGAATAATTTTATGTATTTCTTTTTTGGTTTTGCAATATTAATTTACTCAATTTTTATTTTTAGCTTTTTTTTTAAATCTAATTCCTTTGATAACTTAGGCATTATAGTACTTCCATTTATTCTTCTTCACGCAGTTTTTATGATAGGTATTCCATACTTTGCAATGAGAAGTGGCTTAAAAAAATTAAAACAAGATTTAGAAAGAGAATTTCATTTTATAGTAAGTAAAATTAACCATTCATAAATGATTACAACACCTTTAGATTCAGCAGTTTTAAACTCTAAAGAACAATACGTTTTTTATCATAAAATGGTAGATTTTGTATTGAAAGAACTCATTGTTAGTGTACAACAAGAAAAATTATGTACACAACAAGAGTTACTCATTTTTAAGCAATACTCAGATTTACTTTTATATTCAATAGAAGCAATGCGTATTAAATATATGTATGATGAAGAAGATAATATGAAAGTTGATTTAACAGATTCTGGATTCCCTAATTATTTAGAATTTAGGTATTTGTATAATGATTTAGAACTTCGGAATCAATATTTAGACAAATTAACAGACACAGAAACTTTAAAAGAAGAATTCTTAGATACACTTTTAAGAAAAAAACAACCAGTTAAAAGAAGTAGATTATTTCAAGCAGCATCAATTGTTTATTATCAATCTGTAGAACAGCAATATATTTTTAACAGATTTGTACAAGGTAAAATTTTAAAAGCAAAAAAAGACGCTTCTTATCAGTACTTAACAAGTTGGAGTTTTTATGATGTAAGCCACAACAGACCTTTTATTTGTTATATGTATTTCGATTATGATGGAAAAATAGAAAAAGATAAAGACAAGATTTATAAAGCTTTAAAAGAAAGTGCAGACAGAGAAATGCCTTTAGATACGATGGCTTACAATATCGATAGAAAATTATCAGATATTCAACCAAAGCATATCAAAAGAATAGATTTAGGGCCTTTTCATAATGTTTTTGCAAAAGATGAAAATGAAATTACACACGCTATTTTAGGTGGAATTTCAAGAAAAGAAATTCCTTTAGAAAGTTATGCTTTATCATTAAAAATTGATGAAGTTTTCTCTGGAGAAACTTTTACAGAAGGTGGTTTTTTTTCAAAACAAACAATGCAAAAATGGAGCGAAGTTATCAAACAAAAATACGTTTTAGCACCACATAGAATTATACAATTATTACACAATAGAACTCCAGAGGTTTTACATAAATTGGCGAAATCTCCTATTGAATTAGCGAGCTTAAAAATTGAAGAAATATAAAGTAAAAAAAACTTGAACGTTTCTAAAATCTTTGAGGTTTAGAAAACTTAAAAATTAGAAAAGAAATAAATAGTTAAGTTTTACAGAAGAGTGAAACCATTAACTATAAAACAAAAACTGCAAACCAATTATGGAACACAATTCAACTTTCCCAATAAAACAAAACGAATTAGATATGCTTCGAGATGAAGCTTCAGGATATTTAAAATCTGTTCAATGGGAACAAAGTAATAGAGCAAAAAACAAAGATAAAGACGCAAAAGACGATTCAATTTTACTGTATTTGTCAAGAGCAAATAGTGGTAGTAATGTAGAAATTACATCAGTTTCTAAAACTATTTTGGCTTTAAAAAAGCGATTATTGCCAGATTCCATTGCAATTCCTGTGTATTTGAATCAGACTTTATATGCTGTGCAAGAAGGAATTACTTTAGGAATTTGGATTAAAGACAATTATTATGATGCATCAGGTTTATCGTCTTTAAATGAGCGTAAATCTGCATTAGATTCTCAAGGAAAACGTGAATTTGAAAGCAAGTTACAAACAGCAACAGCATTTCAATTATTTGCAACTTCGTACAAAGTTTTACACGATTTAAAACCACACGCTTCTGATGATTTATCAGTTATGAAGCAAAAATTTGCTGGTATTCCAGAAGTTTCATTATTATCACCTGTAAAAGGAATTGCGTGTGCATTATTTTATTTTGATAAATATTTAGGACATCCAGATATTGTAAAACAAGACAAAGATGTTATCGATTTTACAGTGGTTTATTTTGAAGCTCTTATTGATGAAATTCAACTGAGAAAAAGCAGTTTAGAATACACAGAAACTATTGTAGATAGGACTTATAAATTAGAAAAATCTGATTTTGCAGTTTCTGGTTGGGACAATGTTTTTTCAGGAACAGCAAAAAGTATTGAGTTTAATAAAATCCAGTTTGAGCAAATTGTAGGTAATAAAGATGCAAAACATTTCGCACGTAGATTAACAGAAAGAATGTTGAGTTATGATTTTGATGCAAAGAAAAATCCGTTTCAAGAATTAGGAGGTTTTATGCCTGTTTTTATGGGGTATGGAATTCCAGGAACAGGAAAAAGTATGTTAATAGCAGCCATTGCAACACGTTTAAAAGAACATTCTGATAATTTGGATATTCCGTTTTTATTTCATCCAATGCCAGATACTTTAATTAGTACTTTTCAAGGAGGTTCTGCAGAAAAAATGGTAGAGTGGATGAAGCCAATGCAAGACCCAACTAAATTAATTTTTGCGCCAATTGACGATGCAGAAAATAATTTGCAGGAAAGAACAGCACAAGGAGTTTCTGCAGGTGTTAAAGAAGTTATTGGCGTGTTTTTACGCTATACAGAGGGTGCTTATGCTGTAAATTATGGAAATTCTTCTATAGGTCTTTTTACAAATTTACCTGAAATGTTAGACAAAGCTGTTATTTCTAGAGTTCAAGGAAGATTTAAAATTGACGGAGCAAGAACACAGCACGATTTTATTGATCAAGATTATATCTGGTGGAAGAAATTCGAGAAAACAATGCCAGATTTTGTGAATATGGAAAATCCTGAAAATTATCAATTTTTGAAAGATCAAGGATTGTCTAAAAATATGGGCGATGTTTTGGGTTCTGTTGAAAAACCTTCTGAACAAAGAGTTTTAGAAGCATATGAAAAAGCAGAAAAAGGAAATAAAACAAACGAACACTTGTTTTTTGCAAATTTATATAAAGAAATTCAACAGAT
>JBGCFX010000321.1:0-11268 GCA_045110395.1 Polaribacter sp. | reverse complement strand
TGCTGTTTGTAAAATTGTCATTCCTATTCCTTGAATAAAAATGGCCACTAAAAACATCCAATAGGTTCGTGCACCAGCTGCTGGAATAAAAATTAATGCACCTATTGCCATAATAATCAATCCTACAGACATTCCTTTTTTATACCCTATTTTATTTAACAGATAAGAAGCTGGCAAAGCCATTACAACAAATGAAATATAGGAAGCTGATGCTACTAGATAAGATTGAGCCTCTGTTAACTCATTTATGGTTTTCATAAACGGAATTAAGGTACCATTTATCCAAGTTACAAATCCAAATATTGCAAATAAACCTGCAATAATTATAATAGCTTTAGTGTTATTTTTTTGGTGCATTGTATTTTGTTTATTCTGATAAATTTACATTTTTTCTTTTAAAGTTTATAATGGATTTACTAAAAATTTTAACTTTATAAATTAAACACCTCTTCTTTGTCTATTTTACAAAATTATTTTTTAAAAAATATACCTATTATTATTCCTAAATCTAAACTAATCGATAAAATTTCTAACGATAGTAAAAAACATACAAATGAAACTATTATTGTGAAAACCAATTTAATTGAACGTAAATCTTCTTTGAGAAATTAACTATTTATAAACGTTTTAAACCATTTTATAAAACAAAAGTCTAAATAGTTATATATTTAGGACTTATGAAAGAAAGACAAATACAACATCTTTATTGGCGATCAGGATTTGGGATTGGTGCTTTAGAACTTTCTAAATTAAAAACGAAGTCTAAAACTAAGCTAATTAATAAGCTTATCAATAAAAATTCTAACTATGAGAAACTAGAATTAGATCTTTCCGAATTTGAAGCTATTAAAAATAAATCTGCAAGAGTTCTAAGAAAAGAATTAGGTGAGAAAGCGTTTAGAGAACTCAAACAAAAGAGCCAAAGAAAAGTTAGAAACTTAAATTATGCTTGGATTGATAGATTATCTGAAACAAATAATACTTTTAGAGAAAAAATGACCCTTTTTTGGGCAAATGTTTTTGTTTGTAGAGATAATGATATTTTTCATATCCAACAATATAATAATACTTTAAGAGAATATGCTCTTGGTAATTTTGGCGATTTTGTAAAAGCTATTGCTAAAGAACCTTCTATGAGCAAATACCTTAATAACAGGCAAAATATTAAAAAAAGCCCTAACGAAAATTTTGCAAGAGAATTAATGGAACTCTTTACTTTAGGTGTTGGTAATTATTCTGAAAATGATATAAAAGAATCTGCAAGGGCTTTTACAGGATGGTCTTTTAATAAAAAAGGAAAATTTAATCTTAGAAAAAAACAGCATGATTTTGACTCCAAAACTTTCTTTAATAAAACTGGTAATTTTAATGGAACTGATATCATAGATATCATACTAGAGCAAAAGCAATGTGCACGTTTTATTTGTGAGAAAATCTATACTTATTTTGTAAACCCAACAATAGATACAGAAAGAGTAGAAGAAATTACAACCATTTTTTATAAAGATTATGATATTAAAAATTTGATGAAGTATATCTTTTCTTCTAGATGGTTTTATGATGAAAAAAATATAGGCGTAAAAATAAAATCGCCAATAGAATTATTAATTGGTATTAAAAAAATTGTACCATTTACATTCTTAAAAGAAAAGCAATTAAATTACCTACAAAAAATGATGGGTCAAGTTTTATTGTACCCAAATAATGTTGCTGGTTGGAAAGGTGATAGGTATTGGATAGATTCAAATACCCTAATGTTTAGAATGAAATTACCATCTTTATTATTAAATAATGCCATTATAAATCTTGAAGAAAAAGGTGATTTTGAAGATGATTTTAATAAATATTATTCTAAAATCAGAAAAAGGAACAAGTTTATAAAAATCGAAAAAGATTGGAATGCTTTTTCATTAGAATACAAAAAAATAACTCCAGAAAAATTAAAGAATATTTTAATTTTATCTCCATTAGACATAGACACTGCTGGTTTATTAAATAATTTAGAAATAAAATCGAATAGAAACTTTTGTGTGCAGTTAATGTCTATTCCAGAATATCAACTTTGCTAATTTATAAAATATGAAAAGACGCGATTTTTTAAAACAAAGTACCTTAGCAAGTAGCCTTTTTTTTGTTCCTAATTTTGTAAAAGCTTTCGAAAATGTTACTAAAAACACCTTAGGCTACAAAAAACTGGTAATTATACAATTATCTGGTGGTAATGATGGTTTAAACACTATAATACCTTACACAAACGATATTTATTACAGAAGCAGACCTGAACTTTCTATACAGAAAAATGACTTGATTAAAGCTACAGATTCACTAGGTTTTCATAAAAATTTAGCTCCCTTAAAAAACTTATATGACCAAGGTTATTTATCTGTAATTAATAATGTAGGTTATCCAAATCCTAATAGATCTCATTTTAGATCTACAGATATCTGGCAAACAGCAAGTAACTCTAATGAGTATTTAAACACAGGTTGGTTAGGAAGATATATAGATAAATTTGAAAAAAAACCATATTCTGGAATAGAAATAGACGACAGTTTATCTTTAATATTAAAAGGCGAAAACATAAATGGTATAGCCACTAAAAACCCAAGAACACTTTTTGCAAATACGCAAACACCCTATTTTAAAAAGGTTTTAAAACACCAAAGTGATGCTCATTTAAGCGAACATAATTTAGGTTATTTATACAAAACTATGATTGAGGCAAACTCATCTGCAAAGTATATTTATGAGACTTCTAAAACCTATAAAAGCAAATTAGAATACCCAAATAATCCTTTTGGGAATCAATTAAAAACAACTGCAGAATTTATCAATTCTAATTTAGAAAGTAAAGTATATTATGTTTCTATAGGTGGTTTTGATACGCATGCATCTCAAGAAAACAGACAAAGCAGATTGTTAAAAACATACTCAGAATCTGTAGAAGTATTTGTAAAAGATTTGCAAAAAAATGATACTTTTAAAGATACTTTAATTTTAACTTTTTCTGAATTCGGAAGAAGAGTAGAACAAAATGCAGCTGGAGGAACAGATCATGGAGCTGCAAATAATGTTTTTTTAATTGGCCAAAATTTAAAAAAGAAAGGTTTTTATAATGAAAACCCAAACTTATCTAAATTAGATAAAAATGGCGATTTAATTTATTCAGTAGATTTTAGATCTATTTACGCAACACTATTAAATGATTGGTTATATGTAGATGATGCCTCTATTTTAAACAAATCTTTTAACAAGTTAAGTTTTATTTAACTTCAACAAAAATATAAGACACAAAAAAAGCTGATTGTTAACAATCAGCTTTTTTTTATTCAATCTATAAATCCCCCAACTTATTGATTGTCTTTTTAATTAACCTAAACCTTATAATTAACTATTATCATTAATTATACTGTAAATATACATTACATATAAGGTTAAAATTACTGAATTTCGATGAATGAAGATTTATCTTCGGTAAATGGATTGTTAGATTCGTTGAGTGAATTTTAAAGCAAATTTAATCTTTTCATTAACTCACTTTTATTAGATCTACTAATAGGTATTACACTTTTTTTGATAAGAACACTATTATCTTCTATATCTATAATTTCAGAAATATTAATTACAAAAGAACGATGTATTCTTAAAAATAGTGACGAAGGTAATTTATCTTCAATTTTCTTTAATGTAGAATGTACAATATAGTTTTTTTCTTCTGTTTTTATGCTGATATAATCTCCCTTGGCTTCTACAAAATATATGTCTGGAATATTTATTTTTACTAATCTTCTTTCTACACTTACATAAATAAAATGAGTATCTTCTTTAGATGAATTACTAACTTTTTTCGAACTATCTTCCTTTAAGGCAGCTAGTTTATGTAGAGATTTTTGAAACCTTTCTTGTGTAATTGGTTTTACAAGATAATCTACCACACATTCGTATTCAAAAGCCTCTAAGGCAAAGTTTTTATCTGAAGTTGTTAGTATAATTTTTGGAGGAGATTTTAAAGTTTTTATAAAATCGAAACCAGAAAAAGTTGGCATATGAATATCTAAAAATATTAAATCAACCTCATTAGAATTCAAATACTTTATTGCATCTATAGCAGAACTAAAGTCTTCTTTAACAGAAACTTTGTCTGAAGTAGAACATAACTGCTTAATAATTAATCTTGCAGTTGCATCATCATCTATAATTATACAATTCATAATAACTTAGAGGTTTATTAACACCCTAAATATACATGAATTTTGTTTAAGACATTTATAAAATCTTTATATAGTTCAGAATTTCCTTTTTTTAATTCTTTTTCGAACTTAGAAGCTAATTCTAAACCTTTTTTTAAGCCAAGAATACTTATTTTATGTTTTATTTTGTGCACATTATTTGCAGCTTCAATAAAATCTTTTTTGTCAAAATTTATATTGAAGAGTTTATATTCTTCAGGAAATTCTTTTTTAAGAACAGATAAAATACTCTCTTCAAAAGCAATATCTCCTCCAGAAAGTTCTTTTATGTAGTTTAGATTAGGATTCTCCATAGTATACAAACTATTTTAAATTGATTAAATTATTTATGAATAAGCACATTCTGTTTCCAGTATTTTAATAATGATTTTACTTTTTTAGCATATTTAGAATATTCTGCAGGTTTTGTAAAATAGCCAGCAATTCCTAAGTCGTAACATTTTTTTAGCTCTGAATTATCTTCTGAATTTGACATAATTACGATTGGAGTGTTCTTAAATAGAATGTTTTTTTTCAATTTTTCTAAAAGTTCTAGCCCATTCATTTCTGGCATATGTAAATCTAAAATAATTAAATCAATTGGTATTTTAGTTTCATTCAAAAAATCTAAAGCCTGTTTTCCATTTGTAGATTCTATTAAAGAACAAGAAAAGCTGATGTCTTTACAAACTTTTTTAAACTTCATTCTTTGAATTTCATCATCATCAATTAGTAATATCGAGAGGGATTTCATATTTTTTTTTCAGGTGATGTAAAAATCAACAAAAAAAAAGATTAAAAAATAATTGTTAGTTTACTTGTTTAAAAAACTCGTTAAAAAGCAAGATTATTGTGTTTAAGTTTAATTATATATGTATTTGTCTGTCAATCTGTTGATTTAAAGAAATAAAAGTTTCGAATTTAAAAACACCATTTATTACTTTTATTTTAGTGTCTAAAAGCCTCATAAAATCTTCATTATCTTTACACAATACTTTTATAAAAATATTAAAACTACCAGTTGTGTAATGGCATTCTATGACTTCAGGAACTTCTTTAAGACGTTTTATTATGGAACTCATTACAGCTGAACTTTCTAAATATAGGCTTACAAAAGCAATGGTAGCATATCCTAAAGATTTTTTATTAATCTTCATATGATACCCATCTATCAACTTATTTTTTTCTAGTTTTCTTAATCTTTGATGAATTGCTGCACCAGAAATACCCACTTCTCTTGCTATACTTAAAATAGGTGTTCTTGCGTCTTTTACTAAATTCCTAATTATTTTTTTATCAATTCCGTCTATTTTCATCTTTAAAACTTTAACCTTAAAGATAAAAAAAATAGAGAATACTTAACGTATTCTCTATTTTTTATTATCAATTTAAACTAAAATTAAGTTTAAGATTTCATTTCAAAATCTTCCATAAATTTAGTGGTATAATTTCCTGACACATAATCTGGGTGATCCATTAATTGTCTATGAAAAGGTATTGTAGTTTTTATACCTTCTATAACAAACTCATCTAGAGCACGTTTCATTTTATTAATTGCCTCTTCTCTAGTTTGCGCTGTTGTAATTAACTTTGCAATCATAGAATCGTAATTTGGCGGAATCATATAACCTGCATACACATGTGTATCTATTCTTACTCCATGACCTCCAGGTGAATGAAAAGTGGTTATTTTTCCTGGAGCTGGTCTAAAGTTATTATTTGGGTCTTCTGCATTAATTCTACATTCTATAGAATGCATTTGCGGATAATAATTTTTACCTGAAATTGGTACGCCTGCAGCCACTAAAATTTGCTCTCTAATTAAATCATAGTTTACAACTTCTTCTGTAATTGGGTGCTCTACTTGAATACGTGTATTCATTTCCATAAAGTAGAAGTTTCTATGTTTATCAACTAAAAACTCTACAGTACCTGCTCCTTCATATTTAATAAATTCTGCAGCTTTTACTGCAGCATTACCCATTTTTTCTCTTAAAGCGTCAGTCATAAAAGGAGAAGGTGTTTCTTCTGTTAATTTTTGATGACGTCTTTGTACAGAGCAATCTCTTTCTGATAAATGACAGGCTTTACCAAAAGAATCTCCCACAATTTGAATTTCTATATGTCTTGGCTCTTCAATGAGTTTTTCCATATACATATCATCATTACCAAAAGCGGCTTTACTTTCTTGTCTAGCAGAGTCCCAAGCTTCTTTTAAATCTTCTGGTTTCCAAACTGCTCTCATTCCTTTACCTCCACCACCTGCAGAAGCTTTAAGCATAACTGGGTATTCTGTTTCTACAGCTAATTTTTCACATTCTTCAAAATCTGCTATTACTCCTTCAGATCCTGGTACACAAGGTACACCAGCAGCTTTCATAGTAGACTTAGCATTTGCTTTGTCTCCCATTTGATCAATCATTTTACCAGAAGCTCCAATAAATTTTATATGATGTTCTTCACATAAATTAGAAAACTTTGCATTTTCAGATAAAAAACCATAACCTGGATGAATAGCATCTGCATTTGTAATTTCTGCAGCAGAAATTATATTAGACATCTTTAAATAAGATTCAGAACTTGGTGCTGGACCAATACAAACTGCTTCATCTGCAAATCTTACATGCAAACTTTCTGCATCTGCAGTAGAATATACAGCAACTGTTTTTATGCCCATTTCTCTACAGGTTCTAATAACACGAAGCGCTATTTCTCCTCTATTGGCAATTAATATTTTTTTAAACATCTTTTAAAAGTTTAGATTAGTTAGATAATTGGATTGTTAGATAAATTAGCAAATCTAATGCCTAAATATCTATGCATCTAATGATCTAAAATTAAGATGGATCTACTAAAAATAGTGGTTGATCGAATTCTACTGGAGAAGAATCATCAACTAAAATTTTAACAACTTTACCTGAAACTTCAGATTCTATTTCGTTAAATAATTTCATTGCTTCTATAACACAAACTGTATCACCAACACTAATATCTGTGCCAACCTCTACAAAATTTGGTTTATCAGGAGAAGGTTTTCTGTAAAATGTACCAATAATTGGCGATTTTACTGTGATGTATTTAGCATCGTCATTTTCTTCTTTAGAAACTGCAACTTCAGCTGGTGCTGAAGACTGAGAAGCTATTGGTGCAACTGCTTGTGACATACCAGCTATAGGAGCTGCTTGCACAATTGTAGTTTCTGTTTTACTAGAACCAGTTCTAATTGTAATTTTAACATCTTCCATTTCTAACTTTACCTCGCTTGCACCAGATTTAGCTACAAATTTTATAAGATTTTGAATTTCTTTAATATCCATACTCATAATTGTTTAGTTGTTGTATTTATGAATTATATGCCCATTTTACGTAAGCAGCTCCCCAAGTGAAACCACCACCAAATGCAGCAAAAATTAAATTATCTCCTTTTTTTAATTGATTTTCGTAATCTGCAAGCAATAATGGCAAGGTAGCAGAAGTTGTATTTCCATATTTATGAATATTCATCATTACTTTTTCTGATGAAACTCCTACTCTGTTTGCTGTTGCTTGTATAATTCTTTTATTTGCTTGATGTGCTACCAACCATTGTATATCTTCTTCTGTAAGATTATTTCTGGTTAACATTTTTTCTGCAACATCTGCCATATTTGAAACTGCATATTTAAATACAGTTTTCCCTTCTTGATATACAAAATGTTTTTTCTGCTCTACTGTTTCTTTAGTTGGAGGCATTATAGAACCTCCTGCTTCTATTCTTAAAAAGTCTCTTCCTATTCCATCACTTCTTAAAAACTCGTCTTGCAAACCTAAACCTTCGTTATTAGGCTCAAATAAAACAGCACCTGCACCATCACCAAAAATAATACATGTAGCTCTATCTTTATAATCTATAATTGATGACATTTTATCTGCACCAATTAACAATACCTTTTTATATCTGCCAGATTCTATATAACTTGCTGCTGTAGACATGCCATATAAAAAACTAGAACATGCTGCTTGCAAATCGTAACCAAACGCATTTACAGCACCAATTTCTGATGCTACATAAGCTGCTGTAGAAGCTACAGGTAAATCTGGTGTTGCAGTTGCAACAATTACCAAATCTATTTCAGAAGCATTTGCAGATGATTTTGCTAATAATTCTTCTGCAGCTTTAATTGCCATATAAGAAGTGCCAAGGCCTTCGCCTTTTAAAATTCTTCTTTCTTTTATACCTGTTCTACTTGTAATCCACTCATCATTAGTATCTACAAGAGTTTCTAATTCTTTGTTTGTTAATACGTATTCAGGAACGTATTTGCCAACTGCTGTAATTGCTGCAGTGATTTTAGTCATAATTTTGATTTAATTTCAAAAATTTACAATTATCAAAAGTAGTGAAAATTATTTCACTTTTTACGTCAAAATTCATCAAAAAAGACAAAATTTACTTTAAAAACGCAAAAAAACCCTCAAAATTGAGGGTTTTTTGGAACTTTTAATGGAGTTCTATGCTTCAGCTGATGCAGATTCTAATACTATTTGACCTCTATAGTATAATTTACCTTCGTGCCAATGAGCTCTGTGGTATAAGTGCGCTTCTCCTGTTGTAGGATCTGTTGCAATTTGCTGATCTGCAGCTTTGTAATGTGTTCTCCTTTTATCTCTTCTAGTTTTAGATATTTTTCTTTTAGGATGTGCCATTTTATGTCTTTTTTTCTGTTATTAAATTCTTTAATTTATCCCATCTTGGGTCAGTTTCTTCTTCCGAAATTTCGGAAGTTTTTTCTACTTTTATTTCTAATTCTTTTAACTTATTTAATGCTTCAGACTCCATTGTGCCGTCTAAAACTTTTGGATGCACTCTTTTATTAGGAATAGATAATACAATCATTTCGTAAATAAACTGAGCCACATTAAATTCGTAAGCTTCATGAGGTAGAATTAAAATCTCCTCATTATCATCATTAAATTCTGGACCAAAATTTACAATTAACGGTAAATCTGAATCCACATCTTGTTTGTATAATTCATTAGTAACATCACAAGGTACTTCTACATAGCCAATGGCAGAAAAAGTGAGTTCGAATAATGTACTTTTTTTTATAAAATTTAATGCTATTTTAATTGATGAACTTTCAAATTCATCGTAATTAAAAGCTTCAAAGAACGTGTTGTCAATCAAATATTCAAATAAATGGCTTCCTTCCTTTAATCCTACAAACTGTATGTTGAATTGTTTTAAGTCTTTCATTACCAAACATCAATTGAGCGTGCAAAGATATAAAAAAATATTATTTTACACTCTTTTCTTTTAAAAGATTTTTACTTTACTAAAAGTGGTCTTTTTGTTAGTTCTTTATGCTGGTTTCGTGTCTTAAAAATTTGAATTGCAGTAAACAAAGCTTCTTTAAAAGAAGATGGGTTTGCTTTATTTTTTCCTGCAATATCAAAACCAGTTCCATGATCTGGAGAGGTTCTAATTTCACCTAAACCTGCAGTATAATTAACACCATTACCAAAAGACAAGGCTTTAAAAGGTGCTAAACCTTGGTCATGATACGTTGCTAAAACTCCATCAAATTGTTTGTATGTTTCTGAACCAAAAAAACCATCTGCTGCATAAGGTCCAAAAACTAACTTACCTGTTTCCTTAACTTCATCTATAGTTGGTTTAATTAATTCATCATCTTCTTTACCTATAACACCTTTATCTCCACAATGTGGATTTAGAGATAAAACTGCAATTTTTGGTTTACTGATACCAAAGTCTTTAATTAAAGACGTGTGTATTGTTGCAATTTTTTCTTTAATTAATTCTGATGTAATCGTTTCTGCTACTTTAGAAATTGGTATATGACCTGTAATTAAGCCAATTCTTAACTCATCAGTCATTAAAATCATTAAACTCTTTCCTTCTAATTTAGCTTCTAAATACTCTGTATGTCCAGGAAAATTAAAATCATCAGACTGAATCGTTTCTTTGTTGATAGGTGCAGTTAATAAAACATCAATTTTATTATCTTTTAGATGACTCACTGCAAAATCTAAAGATTTGGCTGCATATAAACCAGATTCTTTTGTTGCTTTTCCTAAATCGATAGCAACATCTTCTTTCCAGATATTTAAAATATTTATTTTATGATGATTTAATTGACTTATAGAAGTAATTCCATGAACTGGTACTTCTAAATTAAGAGCTTTCTTATGATAAGAAACTACTTTAGTAGAACCAAAAATTACTGGTGTACAAAAATCTAACATCCTTTTATCTTGAAAGGTTTTTAAGATAACTTCTACCCCTATTCCATTCAAATCTCCTATTGAAATACCAACTATAATTTTATCAGATTTATCCATAGTTACTCTTGTATTATTCCTATTTTTGAATATTACAAAAGTAACTAAAATTTACACACTATGTTTACAGGAATTATAGAAACACTAGGCACAATTACAAACATTGTTAAAGAGCAAGAAAATGTTCACTTAACTGTAAAAAGTAGTTTTACTAATGAGCTTAAAATTGACCAAAGTGTGGCTCATAATGGAGTTTGCTTAACTGTTGTGAATATTAATAATGATACCTATACTGTTACAGCCATAAAAGAAACCTTAGATAAAACTACAATTGGCAATTTATCTATATCTAATGTTATTAATTTAGAGAGAGGAATGAAATTAGGTGATAGACTTGATGGACATATAGTTCAAGGACATGTAGACCAAACTGCAATTTGCACAAATATTAAAAAAGAGAGTGGTAGTACTATTTTTACTTTTTCTTATGAATATTCTTCAAATAAAAATATAACTATAGAAAAGGGATCAATAACTGTAAATGGAGTTAGTTTAACTGTTATAAATTCTAAAAAAAATGAATTTAGTGTAGCAATTATACCTTACACTATAGAAAATACAACCTTTAAAAACATTAAATTAAGAGAAACTGTTAACTTAGAATTTGATGTAATTGGAAAGTATGTAAGTAAATTAACTAACTTTTAATTTTATTTACACCATAAATAATCGCGGAAATTACTAAAAAAAACATACC
>JBGCFX010000320.1:0-3642 GCA_045110395.1 Polaribacter sp. | reverse complement strand
AGGAGAATTCGAAAGAACTCCAGTTCCACAGTCCAAATTAAAAGGATGGAAAAGCTTTATAGGAATGTATGCAGGAGAACATGCAGCTGGTACAGAGTTTATGATTGGTCCTTTGTTTTTAACAGCAGGTGTTAGTGCATTCGATTTAATTATAGGGCTACTTTTAGGAAATTTATTAGCAGTTTTAAGCTGGCGTTTTTTAACAGCAGAAATAGCTGTTAAAAATAGATTAACATTATATTTTCAACTAGAAAAAATATGTGGTAAAAAATTAGTTACAGGATATAATCTTGCTAATGGAATTTTATTTTGCTTTTTAGCAGGTTCTATGATTACAGTTTCTGCAACTGCTGTTGGTATTCCTTTTGATATGCCAATGCCAAAGTTAGATGATACATTGCCAAATGGTATGACTTGGGTAATCATTGTTATTGCTATTGGTGCAGTAATTTCATTAATTGCAGCAAGAGGTTATGATACAGTTACAAAAGCTGCAAACTGGATGTCGCCATTTATAGTATTAGCTTTTCTTGCTTGTGGTATAGTTGCTTTAAGTCAATTGGGAGTTAGTAGTTTTTCTGATTTTTGGAATATTTGGGGTGAAGGAGGAGAACCTTTTCCAGGTCAAACAAAATTTACTTTTTGGCATGTTGTAATATGGTCATGGTTCGCAAATGGAGCTATGCATATTGGAATGTCAGATTTATCAGTATTTAGATTCGCAAAAGAAGCTAAAGCTGGTTGGGCAACAGCAGCAGGAATGTATGTAGGTCATTATATGGCCTGGATAGCTGCAGCATTATTATATGCTGTTTATTTAAAATCTCCAGAAGCATTATCATTTTTAGACAATGGAAATGCACCACCTGTAGCTCCAGGACCAATGGCTTATAATGCTATTGGAGTTTTCGGAATTATAGCTGTGGTATTAGCAGGTTGGACAACAGCAAACCCAACAATTTATAGAGCAGGATTAGCTTTTCAGGCAATTTTACCAAAATTATCCACTGCTAAAGTTACAATTCTTGCAGGAGTAATTGCTACAATAGCAGGTTTATTCCCCGCATTTGCAATGAAATTATTAGGTTTTGTTGCTTTATACGGATTTATATTAGCACCTTTTGGAGCCATTATTGTTTTTGAACATTTCTTTGCAGAAAAATTTGGAGTCAAAAAGAATTATGCCGAAATAGCAGGAATTCAAATTAACAATGCTGTACTTTTTGCTTGGGCAATTAGTTTTGGATTGTTCTATTTTATTTCTGTTCAGTATGATGTATTTTTATCTTTTGTAACGCTCCCTGCTTGGTTACTTAGTGGTGTTTTGTTTTTAGTTTTCAGTAAACGTTTTCAAAAATAATTAAGATAAATTGTTTTTTTTTTGTCAATAAAATAAAAGGTTTTTTTAAGGTGTTATTTTTAATAATAACACTTCCTTTTGAGTTATCTAAAGGAAAAAAAAGAAAAGTTAGAAAACAGATTAAAAGTTATTTTTTAAACTTTTAAAAATTATCTATTGATATTTTTAATTTAAACCTTAAAAACATAAATTTTTACAATTCAGTGAATTATTATTTAGGAATAGATGTTGGAAGCTCATCCATAAAAGTAGCATTAGTAGAAACTGAATCAGGAAAAAGTTTAGGTGTTGTTCAAGAACCCAAAGAAGAAATGAGCATGTTTGCTCAAAAAAATGGTTGGGCAGAACAGAAGCCTAATGATTGGTGGAAACATATTTGTAATGCAATTACAAGCTTAAAAAAGCAATATAATATTAGTAGAACTCAAATAAAAGGTATTGGTATTTCATACCAAATGCACGGTTTGGTTATTGTAGATAAAAATGGTAATCCACTTCGTAAAAGTATTATTTGGTGCGATAGTAGAGCTGTAGCAACAGGGAACAAGGCCTTTAATGAAATTGGCGAAGATAAATGTGCTACTCATTTATTAAACTCGCCAGCAAACTTTACAGCATCAAAATTAAAATGGGTACAAGATAATGAGCCTGAAACTTATAGTAAGATTCATAAGTTTATGTTACCAGGAGATTATATAGCCTATAAATTTTCAAACAAAATAAACACAACCATTTCAGGTTTATCAGAAGGCATGTTTTGGGATTTCAAAAACGATACAATTGCCAATTTTTTACTAGAACATTATGGTGTAAATCAATCTTTAGTGCCAGATATCGTAGATACTTTTGGTATTCAATCTTTAGTTGATAAAAAAGGAGCAGAAGAAAGTGGTTTAGCAGAAGGGACACCCATATTATATAGAGCAGGAGATCAGCCCAATAATGCACTATCTTTAAACGTATTTAACCCAGGAGAAGTTGCTGCAACTGGTGGAACCTCTGGAGTTGTGTATGCAGTTACAGATAGTTTATCAGCCAAAGAAAGTTCTAGAGTTAACAATTTTGCACACGTAAATTACAAAAAAGGAGCAACAGCAAGAATTGGTAAATTGTTGTGCATAAATGGTGCAGGAATTCAATATCGCTGGTTGCTAAATAATTTAGCAGTTTCCTCTTATGAAGAAATGAACAATTTAGCCTCAGAAATTGCAATTGGTGCAGATGGCGTTTGCTTAATTCCTTTTGGAAATGGAGCAGAGCGTATGCTAAACAACAAAGAAATTGGTACACGTATAGTAAATATGAACCTAAATAATCATCATAAAGGGCATATGTGTAGAGCAGCTTTAGAAGGTATTGCTTTTTCGTTTGTATATGGAATGGAGATTATGAAATCTGATGGTATAAAACCAAGTGTCATAAGAGCAGGAAATGATAATTTATTTCGTTCAGAAATTTTTGCTAATACTGTAGCAACTTTAATAGCCCAAGAAATAGAAATTTACAATACAACAGGAGCAATTGGAGCAGCAAGAGCAGCAGGTTTGCAGAAAGGCGATTTTGAAGCATTTGGAAAAGCAATTATGGATAATGATTACGTAATGACATTTAAACCATTAAAAGATAAGACAAAATATGTAGAGGCATACAATAATTGGAAAAAAGAATTAGAATTAATTTTAAATAAATAGTTTTTGGGCGTTCCCTAAAAAGGTCGGGCTTTACGTTTCAATCTTTTTTTATGCTGAATTTATTTCAGCATCTCATTTTCAAGAGAAGGAATTTAATTATTAATAACAGATACTGAATCTAGTTCAGCATAAAAAAAGGATTTCCACTGCAATCCCTAACGCAAAAGCAGCAAGTAATACAATTACACGATTAAACAAATACACAATTACAATATAAAATGGCAAATAAAGAATACTTTAAAGGAATCAATAAAATACAATTTGAAGGAAAAGAATCAGACAATCCTTTAGCATATAAATACTATAACCCAGAACAAGTAGTTGCTGGAAAAAAAATGAAAGATTGGTTTAAATTCTCTATTGCTTACTGGCATACTTTCTGTGGACAAGGTTCAGATCCTTTTGGACCAGGAACACAAAATTTTGCTTGGGACCAATCTTCAGATGCAGTTCAAGCAGCAAAAGACAAAGCAGATGCAGCATTTGAATTCATCAACAAAATGGGTTTTGATTATTACTGTTTTCACGATTACGATTTAATTCAAGAAGGAGCAACCTTTGCAGAATCAGAATCAAGATTAAACACAATTA
>JBGCFX010000319.1:0-9691 GCA_045110395.1 Polaribacter sp. | reverse complement strand
TGTATTCAGGCTAGAGAATGTAATTTAGATACCTGTCCTGTTGGAGTTGCTACACAAGATGATGATTTGGTAAAAGCATTGGTCGTAGAAAAGAAAAATGTACGTGTAAAAAATTACCATAGTAAAACCATAAAAGCGGTTAAAGAAATGACAGGAACTATGGGTTTAGAATCTATTGCAGACATAAAACCAAACCAAGTTTTTAGACGACAAAAAGAAGATGAAATTTTGAGTTTAGAAGAGGTGTATTATTAGATTTATTAGTTTGTTTTAAACTTTTGTTTAAAATTGAAGTCATATTAATATGAAATATCTTTTTTTAACAATCATATTATTTCTTTTCAACTTTACAGTAAAGAGCCAGTCTTTTAGTTTAAAAGTGATAAATGGAGAAGGTTCAGGAACGTATCAAGAAGGAGAAGTAGTACACATTTGGTCTAACACACCTGCAAATAATAGTGTTTTTACAAAATGGATAAGTAATGAAGTGGCATATCTAAAAAGAAAAAATGAATGGCACACTACTTTAATCATTCCTCAAAACACAAATATTGGTAATATTTCTTTAACAGCCAATTTTGTAACATTATCAACGGCTATTTTAAGGAGTTCTAAAACCTTTATGTTAGAAGGTCAAAATGGAGCAAATTTAACTTCCATAGCTAAAGAAAGTTTTTATTCAATACCACCTTCGCCTAAAGGGATTGTTTTTTTATTTCATGGTACAGGAGGTAAAGGATCAAATTTTTTTGAACGTTTTGAGTCTTTAAATATCATTAAAGATTTGGTAAAAAACAACTATGCCGTTTTTACTTTAGATTCAAATGAAACAACAATTGGGGACCAAAATGGTGATGAAAAACTACGTTGGAACAGCGCAAATACAAGTTTAAATAATAATGTAGATTTAAGAAATGTGAGTGCATTAAAAACCGCTATTCTAAATGAGTTTTCCTTACCAGAAAAACTACCTGTATTTTCTTTAGGTATGTCTGCAGGAGCTGTTTTTAGTGATATTTGTGCTTCTGTTTTAAATTTTAACGCTTCTATACATATTACTGCAAAAGGTAGAGAAAGTACTTATGAAAGTACAGATGTTTCTCCTATTATTTGGATAATGTCAGAAAATGACAATAATTCTAGCGCAGATAATGCAGTTGCTTTAAATCATTACAACTTAATGAAACAAATACAAACTACAGAATGGCTTTTACTACCCAAAACACCATTGCATGAAAAACGTTTTCTAAGAAGTTTGCAAGGTGTTTCTGAGCAACAATCAATAGCTATTTTCAATAAGTTAAAGGCAAATAATTATTTGGATTCAAACAATCTCATCAACATTAAAGATGTAAAGCAAATACCAAATAATTTTTATAATAATTTAGGTTTAACTATAAAACAAAAAGTAGAAGTTTTAGAACAATTGTTATATGCAAACGCAGATCATATTTTACATTCAGAATATAATAAAGCAATTATTTCTTTTTTAGATAACAATATAAATATACTTGGTGTTGATAACTATATCAATTTTAAAGAGAATTTTGTTTCCCCAAATCCAGCTTCTGATAAAATAACACTAAACTCGCTAAAGCATTATAATAGTTTAGAAACGTTTGTTTTTTCTATGACAGGTAAACTGTTAATCAAAAGTAAAAATAGCAATCAAATAAATATTAGCTCACTAGCTAATGGGCTGTATCTTGTAAAAGTAATTTTAGATGGTAAAATTCATCAACAAAAATTTATAAAAAATAAATAGGTTATAAGATAGGTTTCTCTAACAAAAAAACCATCCCAAAAGAGATGGTTTTAACTATTTATTTGCAGACATTTTCTATTACATATAATCTTCAATTGGGTTACAAGAACAAATTAAATTTCTGTCTCCATAAGTATCATCTACTCTTCTAACAGTTGGCCAAAATTTGTTATCAGCAATATATGCTAAAGGAAAAGCAGCTTGTTTTCTAGTATATGGTAAAGTCCAATCATCTGAAGTTAGCATTTCTTGTGTATGAGGTGCATTCTTCAAAGGATTATTTGCATTTTCTTTAGTTGCATTTTTAATTTCTTCACGAATCGAAATCATTGCATCACAAAAACGATCTAATTCTGCCAAACTTTCAGATTCTGTAGGTTCTATCATCATAGTTCCTGCAACAGGAAAAGAAACAGTTGGTGCATGAAAACCATAATCCATCAAACGTTTTGCAATGTCTACAACTTCAATTCCGTTATTTTTAAAATCACGACAATCAATAATCATTTCGTGAGCAGCACGTCCTTTTTCTCCAGTATATAAAGTTGGGTAATGATTTTCTAAACGCTCTTTAATATAATTTGCATTTAAAATAGCATTTTTTGTTGAGTTTGTTAACCCTCTAAAACCTAACATAGTTATGTATCCATAAGAAATTAAACACGCCAAAGCAGAACCCCAAGGAGCTCCAGAAATTGCAGTTATTGCTTTATCACCACCAGTTGCTACAATTGGGTTTGTAGGTAAAAAAGGAACTAATTGAGGAGCCACACAAATAGGACCAACTCCTGGTCCTCCACCTCCATGAGGAATCGCAAATGTTTTGTGTAAGTTTAAATGGCAAACATCTGCGCCAATTGTTGCAGGGTTGGTCAAACCAACTTGCGCATTCATATTGGCACCATCCATATAAACCTGACCACCATTATCGTGAATAATTTGCGTAATTTCTTGAATAGCACTTTCAAAAACACCATGTGTTGATGGATAAGTTACCATTAAAGCAGCTAAATTATCTTTATGCAAAAGCGCTTTTTCTCTTAAATCATCTACATCTATATTTCCGTTTTCGGCAGTTTTTGTAACCACCACTTTCATACCAGCCATAACTGCTGATGCAGGATTTGTTCCATGTGCAGAAGCAGGAATGATACAAATATTTCTATGAGAATCGTTTCTTGATTGGTGATAAGCTCTAATAGTCATTAAACCAGCAAACTCTCCTTGTGCACCAGAGTTTGGTTGTAAAGAAGTACCAGCAAAACCTGTAATAATATTTAATTGGTGTTCTAATTTATTTAAAACTTCTTGATAGCCTTCAGCTTGATTTAAAGGTACAAAAGGGTGAATATTTCCCCAATTTGGATTGCTTAAAGGCAACATTTCTGAAGCAGCATTTAGTTTCATTGTACAAGATCCTAGAGAAATCATAGAATGATTTAAAGCCAAATCTTTACGCTCTAATTTTTTAATATAACGCATCATATCTGTTTCAGATTGATAGGTATTAAAAATATCATTTTCTAAAAAAGGAGAGTTTCTTTGAATGTTTTCAGAAATTACCTCAAAATCAGAATGAAAAGGTTCTTGTGTTAATATTTGAGAAAAAGTATCGTAATTTTCTTCATTTATAGGATTTGGACGTTTTTTTACTTGACCAAATAAGGTAAATAAAGTCATTAAATCTTTTTGAGTAGTTGCTTCGTTTATAGAAATAGAAACTAAATTATCTGAAACATAATTAAAGTTTACTTTAAAGGATTCTGCAATTGGTTTTAATCTTACAGCATCAATTTCTACTAAAAGTGTATCAAAATAAGAAGAATTTAACTGTTTAAAACCTGCTTTGTCTAGATAATCTGCAACTAATTTTGTTTTATTATGAACAGTGTCTGCAATATATTGAATTCCATCTTTTCCATGGTAAACAGCATACATACCAGCCATAACAGCTAACAAAACTTGTGCAGTACAAATATTAGAAGTTGCTCTTTCACGTTTAATGTGTTGCTCTCTGGTTTGTAAAGCCATTCTTAGAGCAAACTCTCCATTCATATCTTTAGTCACACCAATAATTCTTCCAGGAATACTTCTTTTATAAGCTTCTTTGGTAGCAAAATATGCTGCATGAGGACCACCATAACCTAAAGGAATTCCAAAACGTTGTGTAGTTCCTACAACCACAGAAGCACCAAATTTGCCTGGCGCTTTTAGTTTTACTAGTGATAAAATATCTGCTGCAACTGCTACTTTTATATCATTTTCATTCGCTTTTGCAACGAAGTTTTCATAATCAAAAATTTGTCCTAATTTTCCTGGATATTGTAAAATTGCACCAAAGAAATCATCATCAAAATTAAATTCTTCATGATTTCCAACTACTAATTCAATTCCTATTGGTGTAGAACGAGTTTGTAATAAAGATAAAGTTTGTGGCAGAATTTCATCAGAAACAAAAAATTTGTTGGCTCCAGATTTCTTTTTTGCACGTTCTCTAACATCAAATAATAAAGCCATTGCTTCTGCTGCAGCTGTACTTTCGTCTAACAAAGAAGCGTTTGCTAACTCCATTCCTGTTAAATCGCAAATCATTGTTTGGTAATTTAACAAAGCTTCTAATCTGCCTTGTGCAATTTCTGCTTGATAAGGTGTATATGCTGTATACCAACCTGGGTTTTCTAAAATATTACGCTGAATAACACTTGGCACAATTGCTTCATGATAGCCCAAACCAATGTAACTTTTAAAAACTTTATTTTTCTTAGAAAGCTCATTAATATGATCTAAATATTCATATTCACTCATTGCAGGATCTAAATCTAAATCTTCTTTTAAAAGGATGTTATTAGGTACAGTTTCATGAATTAACTGCTCTAAACTATCTGCTTTTATTGTGGCTAACATTTTTTCTTGCTCCTTCTTATTAGGACCAATGTGTCTTAGTTGAAACGAATTTGTATTCATTAAATAAAGTTTTGTTAAGGCTTATTTCAATCGATTTAGTGGTTGTTTTATCAACAAAAAAAAGATTGTTTTTTATTACATCAAAAATAAGGGTTTTAGAAGTTTCTTTTTTATGTTTTCATAAATAAAATGAATAGATTTATTAACGTTTTTTATAGGTTATGAACAGAAAGGTTATTTTTGTAAAATGAGATTTCTAAAATCATTCTTCGATTTTTATTTGAATGCCAGTATTCACGTTGCTTTTTCTGTCTATGCGTTTTTAAGAATCACAGAAATTTATTTTGATTTATCATATAATGAAAACATTAATTATTTTATGTTTTTTGGAACAATAACTGGTTACAACTTTGTAAAATATGCAGGAGTAGCAAAATTGCATCATAGAAGTTTAACTAACAGTTTAAAAGTAATTCAAGTTTTTTCTTTCTTTTGCTTTTTAGCGTTTTGTTATTTTTTGTATCAAATTTCATTAAAAACAATCTATTTTACAATTCCATTTTGTTTGTTAACAATCTTGTATGCTGTGCCTTTTTTAAGTGGGTTTCATAAAACATTAAGAGAAGTTAGTTATCTTAAAATTATTGTTGTTGCTATAGTTTGGGCAGGATTTACGGTTTTAATTCCTATGGTAGATAAAAACAAAGAAATTTCTTTAAATCTTGTTTTAATGCTATTACAAAGATTTTTAATTGTAATCGTTTTAATATTGCCTTTTGATATTAGAGATGTAAAATATGATGCGATTTCTCTACAAACCATCCCCAAAAAAATAGGTGTAGAAAAAACCAAAAAATTAGGTTTAATGTTGATGATTTTTGTATTAATTTTAGAGTATTTAGGATCTACATTATCATCAGTAAAAACACCATTTATGTTGTTCTTTTTCTTGATGATTTTGTTCTTAATGAGAGCAAAAACAAATCAATCTAAATACTATAGTTCTTTTTGGGTAGAGTCTTTACCCATTGTTTGGTGGTTACTTCTTTTAGGATTTCATAATTTTTAAGTGTTAAAAGTCCGTTTTTTATAAAGTAGGTTCATAATTAGAACAAATAAAACAGATATCATAAAACTGATAATCTGCTTCTTAAATCCCTACTATATTTGTAGTTTTACAGACTAAAATTCAACCAAGATTTTAAAGGAATGATTACTACAAAAAGAAACTATATTTTCGATTTCGATAGCACTTTAACACGAGTAGAAGCTTTAGATGTTTTAGCAGAAATTACGCTTAAAAACAATCCTAAAAAAGATGCCATTATTCAAGAAATAATAGATATTACCAATTTAGGAATTGATGGCGAAATTTCTTTTACAGAATCTTTAGAAAGAAGAATACAATTATTAGAAGCCAATGAGTCTGATTTAGAAGGTTTGGTAGCTGCTTTAAAAAAGCAAGTATCTAAATCTATTGAAAGCAATAAAGAGTTTTTCGAAAACTATGCAGACGATATTTATGTGATTTCTTGTGGGTTTAAAGAGTTTATAGATCCTATTGTTGCTGAATATAATATTCCATCAGAAAGAGTATATGCCAATACTTTTGAGTTTGATACTGATGGAAAAATCATTAGTTTTGATTCAGATAATCCACTTTCTCAACACAATGGAAAAATTAAGTGTTTAAAAGACATGAACCTTGAAGGAGAAATACAAGTTATTGGTGATGGTTATAGCGATTATGTAACTCGTGAAGCTGGTGTAGCAGATAAGTTTTTTGCTTATACAGAAAATGTTTCTCGCCAGAAAACAACAGAAAACGCAGATCATATTGCACCAAATTTAGACGAATTTTTATACGTAAACAAATTGCCAGGAAATATCTCATATCCAAAGAATAGAATTAAAATTTTATTATTAGAAAACGTACATCCAGATGCTTTTACGAAGCTGTCTACAGACGGTTTTTCTGTAGAAACTGTCTCTAAAAGTTTGTCTGAAGATGAGTTGATAGAAAAAATAAAAGATGTACATGTTTTAGGAATCCGTTCTAAAACCCAAGTCACCAAAAAAGTAGTAGAAGCTGCAGAAAAATTAATGGTGGTAAGTGCGTTTTGTATTGGTACCAAACAAATAGATTTAGAAGCCTGTAAAGAAAATGGAGTGGTTGTTTTTAATGCACCATACAGTAACACTCGTTCTGTGGTTGAGTTAGCAATTGGCGAGATTATCATGTTAATGCGTTCTGTGTTTCAGAGAAGTACAGAAATACACAATGGACAATGGCAAAAAACTGCAGAAGGTTCTAGAGAAGTTCGTGGTAAAAAATTAGGAATTGTAGGTTATGGTAATATTGGTAAGCAATTATCAATTTTGGCAGAAGCTTTAGGAATGGACGTCTATTATTATGATGTTGAAGATAAATTAGCTCTAGGAAATGCAACCAAAATAAGTAAGTTAGAAGATTTATTAGCAATTTCTGACGTGGTTACTTTACATGTAGATGACAATGCTGCCAATAAAAATTTCTTCGGAGAAAAAGAAATCTCTCAAATGAAAGATGGTGCACATTTAGTAAATCTTTCTCGTGGTTTTGTGGTAGATATTCCTGCTTTAGTTGCTGCTTTAAAGTCTGGTAAAATTGCAGGTACAGCTGTAGATGTGTATCCAGAAGAGCCAAGTAAAAATGGCGAATTTCAAACAGAATTAAAAGGTTTACCAAATGTGATTTTAACACCTCATGTAGGTGGAAGTACAGAAGAAGCACAAAGAGATATTGCAGATTTTGTACCGAGTAAAATTATGGCATATATTAATTCTGGGAACACTGTAGATGCTGTAAATTTCCCAAATATTCGTTTGCCAAGACAAACAAATGCACATCGTTTTTTACATATTCACGAAAATGTGCCAGGAGTTATGGCGAAAATCAATAAAATTTTAGCAAAATACGATTTGAATATTACTGGTCAATATTTATCTACAGACCCAAAAGTGGGCTATGTAATAACAGATTTAGACAAAGAATATAACAAAGAAGTGATTGAAAAATTAAGAAATGTAAATGGTACAATAAAGTTTAGAGTATTGTATTAATCTACTTTTTAAAATTCTAAAAACCTTCAAACCTTATAATTTGGAGGTTTTTTTTTGAAGCTATTTCCAGCTTTTCATTATATCTTTTTTTGAGAAAAACAAAAAAAGGATGCCATTTCAATCTGGGCTAAACTTGTTTTTGAGCATGTTTTTATAATCATTAGCTAATTAATATTTTTCAACAAGTTTAATCTTTCTAATTTTACTATTTCCAACTTTATTTATTTCCCAATTCAACTCTAAGTTCATTCTATATAATTTAGGTATAGAATCTAATTCAATTTCAAAATATTTATTTTTACTAATTCTGAAAAATACTCCAGATAATTTTCCAGGAGGTTCATCACTCCAAGTAGTTTTTATTATTTCTTTTTTGAAATCATTGTAAAACAATGATAATTCAGCATTTTGATAACGTAAATATTCGTTTTCAATAAGATTAATAATTTTATCATCTTCAACACCTAAATAACGTTTACTGCCCAAATACCTGTTTTTATTAAATTCATCATAATTAGGCTGGTTTTTATCCATAGAAGATAAATGCACATTACCTGAAGCGTGAATAAATTCCATTTTATCATTTCCTAACCAAATGCCAACGTGCACAACTCTTTGTTTCTTTTCTGCAGTTGCTTTAGTTCCAAAAAACAATAAATCGCCTTTTTGTAAATCAGAAAAATCTAAATTTTTATCAACCTTTTTACCTGCATTAATTTGTTGAGAAGCATCTCTAGGAATGATAAAACCATTCATTAAATACACCATTTTTGTATACCCACTACAATCTATTCCTTTAGCAGAAGTTCCTCCCCATAAATAAGGAAAACCATCCATTTTTTTGGCAATATTTTCTACATTTTCTGCTGATGGATTTAGTTCTTGTAACCAGTTTTTATATATTTCAGCTTTATTTTTTTTAATAAAACCAATTCTTTTATCTGGATATTCTACCTTGTAAAATCCATTTTCTTCGGATAAAAATTTTAAAATTCCACCTAAAGTAATATCAGAAATAATGGCAGATTTTTCAGTTTTATGAGAGTAAACATATCCGAAAACTTCTGTAAAAATCACTTTTTCTGATGCATTCCAAGAAGTGAAATTCTGTTTGTCCATTCTTGTAATTCCACCTTTATCAACCCAAGAAATATACTTATCAGGAGTTTGAATTCTGTAAAAATCACCTTTTTTATCCAGTACTTTTAAAGACATTCCTAACAAACCTTGTGTACCTAACTCAGCAGAATGTTTTGGTTTAGAACGAATGTTTATTACAGAATTTCTTGCCACAGCAAATTGCTGATTTCCAACAGCAGTATCAGGTAAAACTCTAATCTTATTTATGAATTCAATCTTTCTGTTATTCAAACTATCCAACAATATAGAAAACGCTTTTTTTGAAGTGGTTTCTCCTTCTAAAACAATTTGATTATTTGAAATACTAAACTGAATATCAAACAACTCAACACGTTTGTCAGGTGCAAATTCTTTTTTTATTTCTGAATGAATTTCTTGGAGATCAGAAATTATTTTGGTGTCATTCTTACAAGAAATAAAAACAAAAAGGAGCGTTAAAAATATATATTTGAATGGTTTCATGAATATCAGTTTGGTGTAAAAATACAAAAATAGAGAATCAAATAAATAGCTTTATTAACTCAAAATTATTGAAATCTAATTAGGATTGTTTTATATTTGGAAACACTCATTTTTTTAATTGATGAAATATCAAAATAATTTAGCATTTGCCCAAGAGCAAGATAAAGAAGATACACTTGCTCACTTACGAAATCGATTTCATATTCCGAAAGATAAAAACGGAAACGATTGGTTGTATTTTACAGGGAACTCTTTAGGATTACAACCAAAATCAACCAAAGAATATATCCATCAAGAATTAGAAGATTGGGCAAATTT
>JBGCFX010000318.1:0-3510 GCA_045110395.1 Polaribacter sp. | reverse complement strand
GACACAAGCGTCGTTTAACAAATATTTTGTTGGCAAAGAATCTGTTCCATCCACAATAATATCGTAATCAGAAATAAGTTCAAAAACGTTCTCTTTTGTAATGGGTTTATTACTAAAACCAACATTTGTAAATGGTGCTCTCTTTTTTATAAATGTTGATAAAACTTCCGCTTTTGGTTCATTAACATCATCTAAAGAATAAAAAACTTGTCTGTGTAAATTAGTTATATCTACTGTATCAAAATCTACTAAATGAATTTTTCCAAGACCACTTGCTGCTAAATAAACTGCAATTGGGCTTCCCAAACCTCCACAACCAACTACCAAAACTGATGCGCTTTGTAGTTTTTGTTGCCCAACTTCACCAATTTCTGATAAAGTTATTTGGCGTTTGAAAAGTTGATTTTTTGTGGGTTTCATTTTTATACTATGCTATTTTCAGTGTTTTTACTTATTATTCTATGTCTAGTTTGTCACCCTGAAAGGGTCTCACGAATGAGTGAGCAACAAAGTGTTAAGATTCTTGCAGAATGACAAACTGTGTAGGAAATTTATTATGAGATTTCTCCATAAAGTGGAAATGACATTCGTTAACCATTTACCTCCTTTTTAACCAACTCAAATTCTTCAGGAGTATTTACATTTCTGATAAAAGAATCATCAATTTCTACAATTTCTACATCAGAATTGATCAACATTTTACGTGGACAAGAATATCCTTGTGCTAAATATTGTAATAAAATAGGATATGCTTTGGGTTCGTAAATTGTAATTAATGGTTCTACAAACTCTTTGCTTTTTCCTTTTATTGCTGTAGCAACTTTACTCGGGTTTCTATGTTTTAATAATTGTTGAATTACCTCATCATTAACGAAAGGAAGATCTGTTGCCAAAACCAACCAAGCCGAATTTGGGTCTTTTTGAAACGCAGAACAAATTCCACCAAAAGGACCAAGATTTAGAAATTTGTCTGAAATTTCATTCTCTTTTTCTGATAGACTTTGAACAGAGTAAAACGTTTCTAAATTATTGTTTTCTAATAATTCTTTGGCAAATTCTTTTTGAGGTTTTCCAAAATAATTGAGTTCAGATTTATCTGTACCCATTCTTGTACTTTTACCCCCTACTAAAACCAAACCTTTAATGGGTGCAATTTTTTCTTGAATGAGATTATGAATATGATTTGCAATTTTATCAACTTCATCAATTGAATAACAAATCTTATTTTTTATGTTTGGATATTTCTCAACTAAAAAGTCAAAAAACTGCGTTTCTTTTTTCAACTTAATAATAAACTGAATGCTATCTAACTGCTCTAATCTTTTTAAAACAGAAGCTTCTTTTGCTTCGTCTAAAATCAATATTTGTTTAGCTCCTTGATAGTGATTTCCATTTATAAAAACATAATCATACTGTGCAAATTGCAAACGTTGTTCAAACTTATTTACGTTTCCAGAAGTAGTTATTTGTAAATTTCCTTCGTGATGAAAAGTATATTCAGACAACTTATTTTCTTGGACATCTTTTGCGTGAGAAGCATCAAAATATGCTAATTTGTAATTTGATAGTTTTTCTGAAACCCTGTGAACTAAATCAGAAATATTGTTGCAATTTGTTCCTAAAATAGCGATTTCATTTGGAGCAAAGTTATCATTATCTCTTCTTTTTAAATTTGTATGTTTTTTGTGTTTAGCCATTTTTAATATCCGATTTTCCGCCCGTTTTTTCTAACAATTTCACTTCTTTAATCACCATTTCTTGGCTGATACTTTTGCACATATCATAAATCGTTAAACAAGTAATATTTGCTCCTGTTAAAGCTTCCATTTCTACACCAGTTTTTCCTTCAATTGTAACTGTACAATGCACTTCTATATGTTCTGAATCTAGAATTTCAATATCAATATCAACGCCATTAATTAATAATGGATGACACATTGGAATCAATTCTGAAGTCTTTTTTACACCTTGAATTCCTGCAATAATTGCTGTTTGAAAAACAGGCCCTTTTTTGGTTTTTAACTCATTATCAGAAAAATTAGAAATCACTTCTTTTCCTAAAAACATCGTTGCTTTTGCAATGGCTGTCCTTTTGGTAATTTTCTTATCAGAAACATTTACCATTTTTGGACTTCCTTTTTTATTTATGTGTGTAAAATTGCTCATTGTATTATCTAATGTGTTCTCGATACAATTTCTCCAAAAAGGTCGAAATCACTCGAACTGACAGTTCCTATTATAAGTATTGATAAACATACTGTCACTTCGAGTGAAATTCTTTTTTTCAAGAATTTTGTATCGAGAAGTTTTTACTTTTTAAACTTCTTCTTTGCTAAATTAGGAAGTTTTTCATATTCATCATTAATTAATGCTTCCTTTTTAGCTTTTGACCATTTTTTTATTTGTTTTTCTGTATCAATAGCAAATCCTGCGTCTGTAAATTCACAATAAAAAACCAATTCTAAAGGTCTTCTTTTATAAGTGTAACTTCCTATGTGTTTTCCTTGTTGATGTTCAGAAAAACGTTGTTGTAAATTTGATGTAAAACCTGTATAATAAGTTTTATCTGAACATTTAAGGATATAAACATAGTAGATTTTCATTTTTGGAATTTTAAAATGTTCTCGATACAAATTTGTTCATACTTCTCAAATTCACTCGAACTGACAACAACTGAGTTTGTTTATGGAAACAAAATTATCTATACCTTATTACTGGAAAAACCTCTCCTTGTTTAAACTCACTTTTATCACTTGGAAATTGAATAAAAGCATCTGCGTTTACCAAACTAGCTAAATCTCCAGAACCATTTCCTGTAATTGGATTTGCAACTAAATGCCCAAATTTGTAACTTAATTTTACTTGTAAAAAGTATGTTAAATTCGGTTTAAAAGTAACATCTGCATTTAAAATTGCAGTTTCTTCTTCAACTTCTAATCCCACAGATTTGTAATACCAAGGATAAAAATACGCCAAACAATTTACAAATGTTGAAATTGGGTTTCCAGGAAATCCGAAGACATTACAATTTTCAGTTTTACCATAAAAAAAAGGTTTTCCAGGTCTTTGTGCTACTTTATGAAACAGTTTTTCAACTCCTAACTCATCAAAAACTTGGGGCAAAAAATCAAACTTTCCTTTACTAACTGCTCCACTAAAAAGCAATACATCATATTCTTGCAAATAGGTTTTAATTTTTGACTTTAAAATAGATTTATTGTCTGTAATATGTGCAGTTTCTGATGGAATATTGAGTCTTTCTAAAAGTGAAACCAATGTAAAGACATTAGACCTTCTAATTTGATGTGCTAACGGAATTTCATCTACACCAACCAATTCATCACCTGTAGAAACAATCATCACTTTTAGTTGTTTTGCAACTTTTACTTTTGATTTTCCAACTGTTGCCAAAACGCCTATTTCTGCTGCTGATATTTTGGTGTTTTGTTTGATTAATAAATCGCCAACTTTACCATCTTTTCCTTTTGGATGAATATTCTGTTGTTCTTT
>JBGCFX010000317.1:0-4318 GCA_045110395.1 Polaribacter sp. | reverse complement strand
ATTGTTTTTGTCTAAAAACTCGTATCTATCCTCACTCATCATTGTTCTAAAATGCTTTTTATAGTTGAATAAATCTCTGTTTTCACAGAAAATCTCTTCATACTTTAAATCGTACAGTTTAGAAATTTCATCTTTTAGCGTTTCATTTTTTATGATTTCTAAGCCTATTTTTTTTTTTTTTTTTTATGGTGCATCTTTAAAAACAAAATTACTACTAAAAGTGGCTCTCATAAAATGTTGTGCAAGAGAGTCTTGAAAAGACAATTTATTTTGCAGCCAATTTGCTGCAATTTCTTGACTTTTAATTATACTATTATGAAATTTTATAGCTCCTTCTATTTCTTGTAAGTCAAATTTCAATCCATTTTTAACTTCCGAAAGCATCTTTATTTCTAAAATTTCTAGTTTTTTATGCTCTTTCCAATTATTTATTTGCAAAGCAATTAATATACCTACAACAACCAATATAATTTCACCAAAAGCATACATAAGGTACTTGGTTGTCTTACTTTCTTTTAGCATTTTTTGTCTAAAATTTCTTAAAATTTTCACCTTTTTAATTGCTTTAGTTCAGTTATTAAATATCGTTTTCTATATTATTATTTTTCTTATCTGTAAAGAAAATAACTAATGAAAATACAATTTCTATAAATCCTCCTATGACTCCAAGTACATAAAAATGATTGCTAAATACTATTCCTAAAATTCCTGCAAGTATTAATGTTGCTCCAAAAAGCCAATAGATTTTCATTCCGTAAATAGAATTAAAAACTAAATATCGAGCACCAATAATTAATATCATTATAGAAAAAAACCAATTCGAATTAATTTGAAGTATGGAATATGCTATAAACAAACCTATAAATAACAAAAAAGTACTTTCTAAAGCAAGACTAGATAATGGATTTTTCTTTTGATGCTTGCCAGATCTTTTTAAGGCTTTAGACAAAGCCATTCCTAAAGGATGAATTAACATTCCTCCAAAAAAGAAAACAATAACACTAATTTTTTCGGTACTTATTATAGAAGTAATACCAGCTGAAAGCCACACAAATCCTGACACAAAAGCTCCTGGAGCTCCTCCATAATAAGATGTTCGCATATCTATTTGTGCTTCTAGTACAGTCATTTTTATAATTTTAGTGTTGTTTAATTTTTTTATTGATTAATTTTTAAAAGAGTAAATTATTTAGATTTCTTCATAAAGTCAAAATAACATTCGTTAGAATTCACTGAATTTGAAACTTTGAAACTTTGAAACTTTGAAACTTTGAAACTAATACTAGTCAATCCAATTTTTAAAGTCTTTTACACGTTCTCTGCTTACTATAATTTCTGTTTCATTATACGAATGTAAAATCAATTTTAAGCGAGAATTAGAATAAGCAATTATGTCTTTTATGGCATTTATATGCACAATAAAGGTTCTATTTACTCTAAAAAAATGTTCTGGATCTAATTGTTCTTGCCAGTTTTCTAAAGAATTATCTAACAAATAGTTTCTGTTTTCTTTTGTGTGAATGTAGGTGGATTTGTTTTCGCTATAAAAACACTCAATTTCATCTATATGAATAATTTTTATATGCTGACCAACTTTAATAGACAAACGTTTTTTAAACTTTCTATCTACAGGATTTACCAATAATTTACGAATATCATCTAAATTTACCTGAACATCAGAAGATTTTGGTTTGTGTAATTTAAACTTATCTACAGCAACTTTTAGTTCATCTTCATCTAAAGGTTTTAGTAAATAATCGATGCTATTTAATTTGAAAGCTTTTAAAGCATATTCATCATAAGCAGTTGTAAAAATAATGGCTGAATTGACTTCTATTTCTTCAAAAATTTCAAAAGATATACCATCTGAAAGCTGAATATCTAAAAATATTAAATCTGGATGTTCGTTATTCTGTAACCAATTTAAAGATTCTTCTACAGAATGTAGCATTTGTTGTGCTTCTATATCTAACTCTGCCAACATTCTTTTTAATCTTCTTGCTGCTGGTTTTTCATCTTCAATTATTAATACTTTCATTTGTTTGTGGTTATTGGTTATTAGTTGATAGTTTTTGGTTTATGGTTTTTGGTAAAAAAAACTCTGCAACTTTGTTACTTATTTTCTTCTTTCATAAATTCTTGAATCTTTTTTTCTTCCCAATCTCTTCCAAATTTACCAACAAAACCAAAAGTTTTTATGGCATCAGCAACTAAGAAAAATCCCCAAATAAACCAAATAGGAATATGTCTAAAACCATCATCTGTAAATTGATTACTGATTACAATATTACCAACAATTTTAAAAGAAAAATTCCATACAAAAGTTAAAAATAAATTTACTAAAACAAATGCAATTACGTGTTTATAGAATTCTTTAATTTCTTCTACTCTTTGTTTGGCTCTAGTAAATTTTTTATCTGCACTATTTTCCATAATTCTAAAGTTTTCTACTGTTATCTTCTTTATCTAACATTTCCTTAATTTTCTTTTCTTCCCAATCTTTACCAAACCCAATAGATTTGAATCCGAAAACTCCCATCCAATGAAAAAAGATTCCTATCCCCCAGAAAAACCAAGTAGAATAGATTCCGAAGTTAGATATTATTTCATCAAAACTATCTCCACTTTGAGATAAACCAAATATAATAATACAACTAAGAAATATATTTACAACTACATAAACCATTAAATGAATATAAAATCCTTTAATTTCTTTTACTCTTTTTTTAGCACGCATATAACTGTGCTCTTGTGTGTATTTAGATTCCATATTTTTAATTAATTTTGTTTATAAATTCTTTAATTTTTCTTTCTTCCCAATTTTTTCCAAGTCCTAGAAAATCAAATCCAAAAACGCCTAACCAATGGAAAAAAAGAGCTATAGATATTCCTCCTAAAGCAAACCAAAAAAAATGAAATTCTGGTACAAATTTTAAATTGATAAAAATGATAATTACTAAAGAAATTATCTCAACAAATAAATGAATATAAAACCCTTTTATCTCTTTTGCTCTTTTTCTTGCTTTTAAAAAATATTGTTCTTGAATATAGGTTGGTTCTTTTAAGTTATTACTACTATTCTCACCAATATTAATTGATGCTTTAATTTTTCTTTCTTCCCAAGTTTTTTTAAAATTCTTTTTAGAAAAACCAAATACATTTAACCAATGAATAAAAAGACCTAAACACCAAGCAATTATAGCGTACCAAAACCACTGAAATTGAGGAACTGTTTTCAAATTGATAAAGATTAAAAAAGGAAGAATTAAGAAACTTGAAATTAAATGTGTATAATAACCTTTAATGTCTTTAATTTTTTTTTGAACATTTAAATTTAACTGATGATCTATAAAATTAACTTCCATACTCTTAATTATTTTGATTCATAAATTCTTTAATTTTTCTTTCTTCCCAATTTTTTCCTATGCCTAATAAATTGAATCCGAAAACTGTAAACCAATGAATAAAAAGTCCTGTACCCCAACCAAAAGTAGAAAACCAAAACCAATGATATTCTGGTACATATGTTAGATTTATAAAGATAATAATTGGTAATACCAAACAGTAAATTGTTAAATGAATATAGAACTCTTTTATATCTTTTACTCTTTTTTGAGCTTTTAAATAATGTTGATCTATCTTAAATGCTGCTTCCATTTTATCTAATATTATTTTGTTCGTCCATATATTGTTTTACTTTTCTTTCTTCCCAATCTTTATCAAAAAAAAGTCTAATACCAAATGTATTTAGGGCTTGAAAAAAGATTCCTATTCCCCAAAACAACCATATTTTATAGTTATGAAAATTCCAAACAGCTTCATAAAAAGTATCTCCATCATTTATATCTCCAACAATAAAAATGGCACTTAAAAAGATATTTACAACTACATAAGTTGCCAAATGCTTATAAAATTTTGTTATTTTCTCTACTCTTTTTCGAGCCAAAACATATTTCTGTTCTTGTGTAAATTCTTGTTTCATTATCGTAATCTTTTTTGTTGATTTTCTTTATCCATCAACTCTTTTATCTTTTTATCTTCCCAATTTTTACCTAAAAATACATTGTAATTGTTTACTTCTAAAAAGTGAAATGCCAATCCTATTCCCCATCCAAACATTGGAAACCAAAACCAATGAAAACCAGGTGAAAATCTAAAATTGATAAAAATTAAAAACGGAATTACTAAACAGTAAGAAGCTAAATTTTGATAAAATTCTTTGAGCTTTTCAACTCTTTCTACTGCTTTTACATATTTGCTATTTTCTAAATCTTCTGAGTACATAATATTGTTCATTTTATATAAGAGAGGCAAGCTC
>JBGCFX010000316.1:0-3922 GCA_045110395.1 Polaribacter sp. | reverse complement strand
GGAATGCTTTGTTAGCTTTTGAAGCAGAAATGATGAAGGAAAGAGGAAATTTAGCTAAAATTCATGGATAATGAATTTAAAGTTCAAAATTTTGAATTCAAAACTTTGAACTTTTGAACTTAAAACCTATAAATGTTTAGTAAAGAAGAAGCTGCAAAACTGCGTAAAGAATTCTGGACAAGCTTTGGGAAATCGTTTCCTAGAAAATGGTTGTTGTACAATACCAAAATAAAAGGAGTTGCTTTTAAGTTTGTGGCTGATAGAAAAAAAGCAGCAGTTGTTTTAGATTTAGAAAACCCTGATGAATTGTTAAATTTGCTGTATTATGATCAACTTCTTTCTTTAAAAACATTATTAGAATCAGAAATTGCTGAAGTTATTTTTGATGATGATTATGTCTTAGAAAACGGAAAATCAATTCATAGAATTTATGTTCCTTTTGAAGGAAAATTTAGCATAAACAATAAAAATACTTGGCGAGATTGTTATGAGTTTTTTGTTGATATAATGCCGAAATTTGAGTTGTTTTACTATGAATATGAAGATGTTATTAAGAATATTTAAGTGTATTTCTATAATTCATGTATAGAATAGGAATCTATACTAACTTAAATATGGATTTCTAATTTTGAAGGAATGAAAAACTATATTTTATAAGCCTGCGTTAAGGATTGAAGCAATTGTTTGAGCTCTTTTTGAGGTACGAAAAAAAGCGAGTGCGTAAAGCCTGACCTTTAGGGAACGCCCGAAAAAATGCAAAAAAAAATCGTCCAAAAAGAGCGATTTTTTTATTTATGTAAATTTCCTATTTAATAAAAGCTATACTAAAAGGGTAGCTTGGTGCCTCATTATTACTTGCTTTAATTGCGTTTATAACAGGAAATATTAAGTAGAAAAAACCAATGGCTATTAAACCTAAAATACCCAATCCCAATAATAAAATTAAAGGAATACAGATTAAAATATAGATAAACATAGAAATTCTAAAGTTTAGAATTGCTTTTCCGTGTTTGTCCATATCAAAAACTTCGTCTTTTTTTGTGAGCCATAAAACTAATGGCACTATAAAACCGCCAATACCTGTTACAAAATCTAATAATTGACTTAAATGTGTTAATACTAATAGTTGTTTGTCTTCTTTCATCTTGAATTTAAAAATTTAGTTGTGTACTTATTTGACGCACAATTTCTTATTTTGTTACAAAACGTTAAATTATATTCAATTTTTTAACACAAAAACAGATTTTAAAGCCCCTAAAAAGTTAAATACTGTTAAAACACTTGACTTTTTTTAATTACCTGTTATATTAAAAGTGACAATAGTATAATAACAAAAACTTCTTTTGAGAATTCGGATATTCTTTTCCACTCAATTCAGTTATTATAAATGTCTTTTTTACAAAACTTTTTAAAACTAACTAAACAAAAAATATGGATAAAATAGTAGACAAATTAGATAATTGGAAAGATATCCTCATAAAAAACATACCAAATATAGCAATTGCAATTGTTGTTATTCTTATAGCTTATTTTGCTTCTAGAGGAATTAATAATTTAATTTCTAAAACCTTAGGCAAAAAAATAAAACAAGAATCTGTAAGAAATTTAGTGTCAAGAATTGCTTCTGCAATTATATTTTTAACAGGTTTATATATTGCAATGACTGTCTTAAAATTCGACGATACTTTAAAAGCAATAATATCTGCTGCTGGTGTTTCTGGTATTGTTATTGGACTAGCTTTACAAGGTACTTTATCTAACACTATTTCTGGTGTAGTTTTATCTTTTAGGCAAAACTTAAATATTGGTAATTGGATTGAAACTAATGGTTTTTCTGGTCAAGTAATAGACATTAATTTGAATTATTTTGTTATTAGAGAAGCAGATAATAATATGGTAATTATACCCAATAAAACAATTTTAGAAAACCCTTTTAAAAATTACTCGTTAACAACAAAAATGAGAATTTCTATAACTTGTGGTGTCGAATATGGTGCTGATTTAGTAAAAGTTGAACAATTAACAAAAGACATTATTGAAAAAAACTTCAACCAAAATAAATTAGAAAAAAATGTTGAGTTTTATTATACCGAATTTGGAGATAGTTCTATAAATTTTCTGTGTCGATTTTGGGTAGATTCTAAAAATGCTCTCGAAAAATTAAAAGCAAAAAGTGACGCAATTATAAAAATTAAACAAGCTTTTGATAAAGAAAATATAAATATTCCTTTCCCAATGAGAACTTTAGAATTTGTACCCAACAATAAATTAAATGTATCAAAAAGTAAAGAAGAAATACATTCATAAAAACATAGTATTACTATAAACAGAAACTAAAAATCTGACCTATTTTGTGTTAGATTTTTAGTTTTTACGAATAAATCTTTACGTATTTTTGTAAAATGATTCAAAACGATACTATTATTGCTTTGGCAACTCCTTCTGGAGTTGGTGCAATTTCTATAATTAGACTTTCTGGTGATAATGCTATTGAAATTGTTGATGCTAATTTTAAATCTATCAAGAAAAATAAGTCTTTAAAAAGTCAGAAAACACATACTATTCATTTAGGACATATTATTGAAAATAATATCATTTTAGATGAAGTATTAGTTTCCCTTTTTAAAAACCCTAATTCGTATACAGGAGAAAATGTTGTTGAAATTTCTTGTCACGGATCTAGCTTTATTCAGCAAGAAATTATTCAGTTATTCTTAAAAAAAGGTTGCAGAATGGCTGATAATGGTGAGTTTACAATGCGTGCTTTTTTAAATGGTAAAATGGATTTATCTCAGGCAGAAGCTGTTGCTGATGTAATTGCATCTAATTCTGCTGCTTCTCATCAAATGGCGATCCAACAAATGCGTGGAGGAATTACCAATGAATTAAAAGAATTAAGAGTGCAGTTATTAGATTTTGCTGCTTTAATAGAACTTGAATTAGATTTTTCTGGTGAAGATGTAGAATTTGCGGATAGAACAAAATTCAAAGAATTGGTTGCCAAAATTACTTTTGTTTTAAAAAGATTGATTGATTCTTTTTCTTTTGGAAATGCTATGAAAAACGGAATTCCTGTTGCTATTATTGGCGAGCCTAATGTTGGGAAATCAACCCTTTTAAATGCACTTTTAAATGAAGAAAAAGCGATTGTTTCTGATATTGCAGGAACTACTAGAGATGCTATTGAAGATGAATTAATTATAGATGGTGTTGCATTTAGATTCATTGATACTGCAGGAATTAGAGAAACTCAAGACATTGTTGAAAACATTGGAATTAAAAAAGCCTACGAAAAAGCTGAAAATGCACAGTTGATTATTTTCTTAATCGACTCTAATAAATATGCGTATTCAAGTGAGGATTTTCTTCAAGAAATTGATACTATCAAAAAACGTTTTCCAAATAAAAGATTACTAGTAATAGCTAATAAAATGGATACTTTGTCTTGTCACGATTCTTCTATCCTACAATCTGAAATTGAAAATTTAATTTTACTTTCTGCAAAAAACAAAACGGGAATTGAAGAGTTGAAAAGCGAATTAACTTCTCTCGTAAATATTGGTGCCTTAAGTAATAATGAAACTATTGTTACAAATTCTCGTCATTTTGAGGCTTTAAACAACGCTTTAATTGCCATAACTTCTGTACAAGAAGGAATTGATTTAGAAATTGGTACAGATTTGTTTTCTATTGATATTAGAGAGTGTTTGCGCCACTTAGGAAATATTACAGGAGAGTATGATGTTGATAAAGATATACTTGGGCATATTTTTGGCAATTTTTGTATTGGGAAGTAACTTTACCAAACTAGCAAATAACAAGACAAAACACTTACTATCATTGATAAAAACACTACTTGAAATAATTAAACCTATCAATACTTTTTTATTCTTATCGTTTATTTTGTATATACTTTTTAATT
>JBGCFX010000315.1:0-16780 GCA_045110395.1 Polaribacter sp. | reverse complement strand
TGAAAATCTACACCAGCAACTTTTCCATCTTTTGAAAAACAGAAGTTAGCCAATTTTGCATCTCCATGAACAAAGGTTTTATACCTACAGTTATTTAATTTTTCATCAATTTTTGATGCAGCTTTTTTTAGTGATATATCTTCTAAAATTTCTAGTTCTTGAGTTCTTGTTTCTAAATGCCAATAAGTTCCTGTTTCCCACAAATCATCAGGTTTTTTGCCTAAAAAACTTGCGTGAAATTTTGCTAACCACTCCAAACAAACTTCAATTTCTAACCAATTTATATGTTGTTTTCTTAAATTAAAACCAGCAATATCTAAATCTTCTAAGACCATCAATACCTCATTATCTTTCTGCTCTAATACATAACAATTAGGTAAACGTGCTAAACTTTTTTCACTAAATTTCTTATAAAAATTGGTTTCTACTTGGTACGATTTTAATTTTCTTTGATGACCAATTTCAGAATTCCATCCTCTTGGATGATTGCTTATTTTTGGTAGCTGAACATTTTTGACAACAAGACTTTCTACTTCACAACCTTGTAAATTTATGCGAATAATTTTACCATAACCACTCCATAGTTCTTGGATAATTTCTTTTTCTTGCAAAGAAGTAGCACCAGTTTTTTGTAAAATTATTGATTTGAAATGTGCATTCATAGAATATCTAAGATAATATATCCCATAACTTTATTTTAAGAATTAATATTATAAAACCTTAATGACTTCCTTAAATAAAGTAATCATTTTTGGTTCAGCTGCACCAGCAATGGCAATAATTTCTGAAATATCTACAGGTTGTAAGTTTTTAGGATCACATTCATCAGTTAAAACAGAAATTGCTGCACAAGGTAAGTTTAATTGTTTTGCAACAATAACTTCTGGAACTGTACTCATACCAACAGCATCAGTTTCTAAAATTTGTAACATTCTATATTCTGCTCTAGTTTCTAGTTGAGGTCCTAAAACACTTGCGTAAATGCCTTGATGTAATTGTATATTTTGTTGATCTGCAATTTTGCTAATTTTTGAGTTTAAATCTTTAGAATAAGGTTCTAACATATCAGCAAAAATATTTCCGAAATTGTTAGCACCTTTAAAAGCTAAAGGAGAACTTCCTTGTAAGTTAATATGATCTTCAATCAGCATTAAATCTCCTTTTTTGTAGTTGAGGTTTATAGCTCCTGCAGCATTCGAAATTAGTAGATTTTTAATTCCTAAACCTTGCATTGTTCTAATTCCGTAAGTAACTTCCCAAGCATTATAACCTTCATATAAATGAAATCTGCCAGACATAACCAACACTTTTTTTCCTGATAATTCTCCGTAAATTAGTCTGCCAGAATGAAACTCTACAGTTGCAACTGGAAAATTCGGAATTTCTGAGTAGGCAATTTCTTTTTCAATCGAAATTTCATTAACCAATTTCCCTAAACCTGTTCCTAAAACAATGCCTATTTCTGGGTTAGTAATTCCTTTTGATTTTAAAAAACTGATGGTTTCTTGTAATTGTTGTTGCTTCATTTATACTGAATTTTACTTGTGCTGAATTTATTTCAGTTATTCAGTATTTAATATTACTGAACGACTAATTTTTGTGTTTTAGATTTCCCATCAACATCTATTTTAACCAAGTAAATACCTTTGTTAAAAGAAGAAATATCAATTGTTTTTTCTTTGATGTTTTTTTGATGAAAAACTTGTTTTCCTAAAACATTAAAAATACGAATTTCAGCAGAAACAGCATCTATATTTGAGATTAGAATTTGATTTTTTGCAGGATTTGGATACACAGAAATTTTATCAACAGAAAAAGCATCTATATTTAAAACTGAGCAATTATTAGATGTAAAAGGATTAAAAGTACCAACATCCCAAAAAGCAGTAAATTGAAGACAGAAAAAGAAAACAGTATCGTATGCTGAAATATCTACCCCAGCTGGAATTGTTTTTGTGTAACTTTGTGTTCCAGAAAAACCAATTAAACCAAAAGAAATATTGTCTAAATTTTCTGGATTTAAACTTTTTAACTGAGCAATAGATTTGCCTTCAGATTTTATCAAATATAATCTTACATCTGGTCCAGAAGCAGTACTAAAATTACTACCAAAATTAATAGTTATGGTATTGTTTTTATTTAAAATTACAGAAACATCGCCAGAAATATTATAAGATTGTGTTGATGTATTGTTTCCAAAATTACTGGCATTTTCTGTACATTGTCCATTTATTTGAAAGAAAGAAAAGCTTAAAAAAGCAGTAAATAAAAGTGTTTTCATAAGTAATTATTTAGAGTTGATAAACGATTGCATAATTTCTGGGATATTTATAATATCTTCATATACATCTATGTCGTTTTTAAACTCTAATAATTTCACTTTTTTGTCAATTAAATCATTTAAAGTATCTTTTCTAACAGTTTCTGTTCCCCAATCTTTATTTTTAAAGATGTTTTCTTTTAGAGCATTCATCCCTAATAAATAATATCCACCATCTTCTGCAGGACCAAGAACCACATCATTTGTATCTAATTCAATAAACGCTTTTTCTATATTTTTTGATGATAAATCGTATAAATCACTACCAATAATCATTACTTTTTTATAACCAGCATCAAATCCGTTTTTAAAAGCATTTAACATTCTTATGCCCAAATCTTCTCCAACTTGTTGGTGTTTTTGAAAAATGCTCTCATTCCAAATATCATTTTCCCTAATTTTTATAGAATAATAAACAGCTTTATCTGCAATTTTTACTTCAGCAGAAATAGTACGAGTTTTTTCTAATAAAAATCTATAGATTTCTAAAGCAGTTTTATCGCCAACAGTTTTTGCTAAACGTGTTTTTGCTTTTCCTAATTCTGGGTTTCTGGTGAAGATTAATAATAAGTTTTTGGAATCTTTTTTTAAAGTCAAAATATTTTTTTTTGAATTTTCTAAAAACTAACAATTAATAAATTTTCTTCCCTTTTTTGAGGTACTTCCCCCATTTTTTATCAAATGCGTGTACTTTTTCTGTAGCATTTCCTAAGGTATCTACTACTTTAAAATTATTATTTTTCCACTTAAAAATACCTCCATACAAATTATACACATTTGTGTAGCCAGCTTTAATTAATTTATGAGCAACTGTTTCTGAACGAACACCTAAAGAACAATACACCACAATTTTAGCGTTTTTATCTTTAGGAAGTTTTTTTAACGTTTCTTTTAAGTCAAATTTATTGTAACCCACACAAATTGCTTCTTTTAAATGACTTACTTTAAACTCTTTTTCTTCTCTTGCATCTAATAGAATGGCTTTTGTTTTAGGTGATGCTAATGCATCTACAGAGATGTAAGGTACATTTCTAGTATTCCATTTGTTTAATAATTTGTCTAGTTTTTTTTGCCCAAAACTAACTGAACTTATCAAGACAAAAACAATAACTATTTTTTTCATATTTCTTCAATTTAGAAGTTTATGTCTTCGCAAGAGTGATAACCATAAACGACCAACCATAAACTAAAAACTAAATTGTTAACAACAACCACCACCATCATAATGAAAAGTAGAAGGAGAAAAGAAAATATCATCTCTTCCTAAACTTGCCAAAGCTGCTGCAGTTTTATCACAAATTGCTAAAGGTTGGTTTTTTAATAAAGTGTGTCCTAAACCATCATCAAAAAAATCTTCATCACCATAATAAATAGCCGCTTTTCCAGTAAAAATGCAAGGTCCATCAGCTGGCATTGGGTCTTTTATTGCAGCAACTTCAATCGATTCTATATAAATCAATTCGTCTGTTGGATAATTCTTTGGATCTAAGATTCTGTATGGTTTTCTAGCTCTAATTTCTATGGTTCCAAAACCTGCATCTGTCAATGCTTTTACATAATCTGCAATTGATAAACTTCCACTTAAACACAATGCACGTAAGCGTTCGTCGTTTCGTAATTCGTCATTCATTGGTTGCTCACAAGTAGGGTCACTCATAACCAAACGTCCATGAGGTTTTAGAACTCTGTGCATTTCTTCAATGGCTTTTTTTAAATCGTCTGATTTAAAAATATTGAACAGACAATTTTGAGCAGCAACATCAATAGAATTATCTTCAACAGGTAAATCCATAGCATCACCTTTTCTTAAATCTACAAAGTCGCTTTGAAACCAGTCGTTTTGTTCTTCTGCAATTTTAAAATTTTTGCGAGAAGCTTCTAACATTTCATCTACAACATCAAGCCCAATTACACCACCTTTATTTCTATTGAAATATGCAAACTGCAAAAGTTCCATTCCACCTCCAACACCAACATATAGCATTTTAGGATTGTTGGTTAAATCTCTAGCATGCACAGTAGAACCACAACCGTAATTCATTTCTTGCATAATTCTAGGAATTTTTAATCCTGGTAATTCCCAAATTGGGTTTGTAGTACAGCAAAGTCCAACATCTGGAGTTAAAGCTGCTTCTTTATATACATTATGTGTGGTTTCTAAATAACTCATATTTTATATTTTTTTAAAGTGGTATCACTCTAATTTTATTCTTAAATTTTATTGATTATGCTACTACTCCTTGACAACTACTGCCAGCACCAGCAGTACATCCATAACAATGTTGATTGATAATAATGTTTCTATCTTGCAATAACTCTTCATTATAATCAGAAACGTGTTTTACTTTACTGGCAACTTTTAAATTTAGCATTTGGTTAAAATCGCAATCGTATAAATTACCATCCCAACTAACAGAAAGTGTATTTGTACACATAACGTTTGCAACTGCACTTGGATTGTATGCTTCTACTAAATTATACATATAATCTTCGTAATTGTCAGAAGCAATTAAATAATCTAAAAAACGGCTAATTGGTAAATTTGTAATAGCAAACAAACTATGAAAATCGATATCAAAATCTGCTTTTAATGCTTTTTTGAAGTCATTTTCTAACGCCATTTGATCTCCAGGTAAAAATGCTCCTGAAGGATTGTAAACCAAATCTAATTTTAAATCAGAACCCTTTAAACCATAACCAACTGCGTTTAATTCTTGTAAAGCTTTTATGGATTTATCAAAAACACCATCACCTCTTTGTTTATCTGTTTTTCCACGAGTCCAATGAGGCATAGAAGAAACTACATGAACTCCGTGTTTTTTAAAAAACTCTGGTAAATCGTAATATTTTTTGTTGGCTCTAATAATGGTTAAGTTAGATCGAACAATAAAATCTTTAATTCCTGCTTTAGATGCCTCTTCTACAAACCATCTAAAATTAGGGTTCATTTCTGGAGCTCCACCAGTTAAATCTAAAGTGTGTGCTTCTGTTTTTTTAATGACTTCTAAACATTGTTTCATTGTTTCAATAGTCATAATTTCTTTTCTGTCTGGACCAGCATCTACGTGACAATGTTCGCAAACTTGGTTACACATATAACCTAGATTTATCTGTAGAATTTCTAATTTTTTAGGACGAAGTGGAAAATGACCAGTTTCTTTTATTTTTGCTGCAAAAGTGGGTAATTCTCCGTTTGCGAAAATTCCGTTTGAAAGAATTTCCATTTGACGAGACGTATTTGCGATATCGTTATTTCTTGCTTTTAATGATTTTGTAGCCATTAATTTTGATATGTTTTATAGTATTTACGAAGAAATTGATGTTGTGGTTTTTTAAAGAGATTAAAAATAGATTTCCACTTTCGTGGGAATAAGCGACCTCTAAAATTTTGCTAGAAAAAAGCAAAATTAGAGTCTGCTTACATTTCCAACTTATTTACCTTATTCATCATCTGAACTCCATGCACCAAAGTTGCACCACTTTTTATAGCTGCACCAACGTGAATAGCTTCCATCATTTCTGGTTTGGTAATTCCTCTTTGCAAACCATCTTTTGTGTAAGCATCTATGCAATAAGGACATTGTTCTGTATGAGCAACAGCCAAAGCAATTAAAGATTTTTCACGAGCAGTAAGTGCACCTTCTTCAAAAACTTTTCAATAATAAAAAAAAAACTTGTTTCCAAGTTCTTCACTCCATTCTGTTATTTTGCCGAATTTTCTTAAATCTGCAGCATCATAATATGTTTTAGACATTGTATGTTTTTATAAATTAAAAGTGAAAGATAATACTTTATTTGCTGTTTAAAGACCAGTCGTATTTTAAATAGCTTGTTTTTGCTTTCTTCTTAATTTTTGTGTCAGAGTATTTATTTAAATAATCTATTACAGAACCATTTTTTGTAAAATCTGTTTTAAACCAATCAAAAATTGAAGAGATTTGAATCTTTTTATTAGAAATTTTATTTCTTGAAGCATCATTAACAAACTCTTTCATCAACTTTTCTAAAGTAGTATCTACATTTTCTTCTGTAAAAGCCATATTTCCTAATTTAGGACAAGAACCTGAAGCACAATTTACACCCACATGAATTTTTGGGTCGAATAATTTTTTACGTAAAATTTCGTGTTCAATATGATCTAAAGTGTAGGTTTTACCACCTACTTTTGCAAATGGAATTTTCCAAGCAGTTTTACCTTTTTGTTTGATGTTCATTATAGATTTTAAAGGATAATTCTCTAAAATTAGTTTAATGGTATATGCATTGTAAGCATTAATCCAGAAAGCTTTTTGTTTGTTTTCTGACCAAGATTTTGCTGGAGATGTTTTTTCTAAATAAGAAATATAAGTATCTAATTTAGCTTCATCTTTTTTGAATGCTTTGTAATCTACAATTCCGTCTTTAGTAACGTGTTTTTGTAATAAATCGTTAAAGATTGATGTTTGTGCATTAACTTGAGATAGCGTTAAAATTGCAATTAAAAGTATAAGTATTTTTTTCATTTTTATGTGTTTTCTATTTTTTAGACGAAAGGTTTTTCAATTAATTACAAAAATTCTTTTCCAATTTACAAATAATTTTAGCACTTATTTAGATTTCTTTTTTATGTTTTTATACTTTTGTTTAAAACATAAAAACTATCTTTAAAAATAATAGAAATTTCAACGTAGATTTATATGGAATTTAAAAGAAAATTTGGCAGAAGAAAAGAAACAAAACCTAAAAAAGGACTTTTTTTAGTAGTACTTTTAGCAATTGCATTAATCCTTTGGTTTAAAGCAGATGCAATTATGGAGTACCTTTTCTAATTTTTTTTGAAGCTATTTAAAGCTTGGAATTTATCTTGAGCGAAGTCGAAAGGCTATATCTTTTTTCTGAAAAAGAAAAAAAGATGCCATTTCTTCTGAAATTTCGGGACTGGGGCTAATCTTACTTAACTACTATTTTATTTATTAAAACTTCTACCTTTCCAATCATATTTTGTGGTTAACGATAAAATAACAATAAAAACACTAAAGTAAGGATACAATAAACTAGCTAAAATATACCATTTAAAAAATGATGATTTATGATTGAAAAATTTAATTGTTGGTAAGAATAAAAACATATCAATAAATATTTTTAACCCAAAAGGAATGAACACCATTTTTAATGAACCACTAAAAAAAGAAGTAATTACTAATAAATTCGTCAATAAAACCAGCAAACCAATTAATTTTACTCTTAAAGAACTAAAATTACTTGTTTTTGCAGACCATCTTAATCTTTGATTGATTAATTCTGTCCAACTTTTAACAGGAAAAGTAGTTACAATTGCTTCTTTAGATTTTAAATAATGAACCTTTTTTTTATCGATGTTTATAAATTTTTCAAATAGAAAAATATCATCACCACTTGCAATAGTATTATTTCCTTTAAAACCATTTAATTTTAAGAACTCTTCTTTTTTATAAGCAAGATTTGCTCCATTACACAAAAAAGCAAAGTCAATGCCAAAACCACCAATAGTAGTTCCTTGTAAACTCATAAAATCTAATAATTGAAACTGCTCTAAAAAAGTATCATTAACTTTATAATTTACTGGTGCAACAACCATATTAGGGTTATGTTTTTGAATGAAAGTGTCAAAAGTTTTAAGCCATTTTTTTGGTAAAATACAATCTGCATCTGTAGTTATAATCCATTCGTTTTTTGCTTGAGAAATTGCAGTTGTAATTGCGTCTTTTTTTGGTGAATTAGATTTTCTGTAATTTTCTATAATTTGAATACTTTTGCTAACACTTTTGCTAAATCTCTTAATAATTTCTACTGAATTATCAGTAGAAGCATCATCCACAAAAATAAATTCTACTAAGTTTTTATCATAGTTTAATTCAGCAATCGATTTTAATAAGTTGGGTAAATTTTCAGCTTCATTTCTAAAAGGTATAATTACAGAGAATTTAGTGTTAAAAATTTCAGATATTTTTTTAAATTCTTCAACTTTTGTAAAACCTATTGCTAGAGAAGCAATTAAAATAGTATACAAAGTAAATAAGAAAATTAGAAACCAAATCATTTTGCGAATTTAGGTTTAAAAGTCAAAACAAAATAACTTCCAATTATTGCAGGAAACACAAAATTTAAAATCCACATTAAAGTTGTGATTGATAAAATTGTAAAAGGTTCTATTTTAAAATACGAAAATACCCAAATAGCTACAGAACCTTTTAAAACAACATCAAATAAAGATAGCATTGGTACAATTGAAGCAATTAAATATATAGAGGTTATTGCAGAAATTGCATCTATATAAGAAATATCAATTTTAAAAATTAGCAATAAAAAATAAAATTGATGCGAAAAAATAAGAAATCTTAAAAATGATAAAAAGCCAATTTTAAAATTTAGTTTTAACGGAATTGTATTGATAAATTTTTTTATTTTATTGAGATATAAAGCACCGATTTTAAACTTTCTTAAGATGAAATAAATAATCACAAAAAGAAATAGCAATATAAAAAAAACGACTAAAATTAAATTAAAATCAAGCTGAATTTGCTGCTTAAAAACAAAATAGGTAAAACCAATAACTCCAAAAAAAAGTGTTGCTAAAAGCTGATAAAAATTTCCAATAAAATTTAAACCTAAAATTTGCTTTCTTAATAATTTTTCAAAAAATAGCGCTTTTGCTCCATATTCGCCAATTCTATTAGGTGTAATTAATGAAGTTGTTAATGAAGCAAAACTTTGTTTTGTAGCTTCAGAAAAAGAAATTTTTTGAATAAAATTGACAAGAGATTGCCATTTTAAAATTTCAAAAAACCAATTAAAAATAGTAAAAATCAATAAAAAAGTAACGTTTTTAAGTGAAAAAACATCGTTTTTAATCAAATTCTCGTAAAAATTAGAAAAGTTTAATTGTTCGTTTTCTATCAATTTTGTGTAAATAAAATATCCACAACCAATTACAATCGATAGTTTTATGAGCAACCAAAAGAATTGTTTAGTTTTGTAAGAAAGCGAGTTGTACATTATTACAAAGAACGATAAAATTGGCGACAGAAAAAATCATTTTAGGAATTGACCCAGGAACAACAATTATGGGTTTTGGACTCATAAAAGTTGTGGGCAAAAAAATGGAGTTCATTCAAATGAATGAATTAATGCTTAAAAAATACGATGATCATTACTTAAAACTAAAACTTATTTTTGAGAGAACAATAGAATTAATAGATACTTATCATCCTGATGAAATTGCAATTGAGGCACCATTTTTTGGTAAAAATGTACAATCGATGTTAAAGTTAGGTAGAGCACAAGGAGTTGCTATGGCTGCTGGTTTATCTAGAGAAATTCCGATTACAGAATATTTGCCAAAGAAAATAAAAATGGCAATTACCGGAAATGGAAATGCAAGCAAAGAGCAAGTTGCTTTGATGTTAAAATCTTTACTAAATTTAAAATCTTTACCAAAAAATCTAGATGCAACAGATGGTTTAGCAGCAGCAGTTTGTCATTTTTACAATTCAGGAAAAGTGGTTGGAGGAAAGAATTATTCTGGTTGGGCAAGTTTTGTGAAGCAGAATGAGAAAAGGGTTAAAAAGTGATTTTTATGAAAAAAATAAAACTTTTTTTTGGTATAATTATTTTAATAGCTTCAATATATTTTATTTATAATCAGTATAATAAATTATCAATTTTAAATTCAGGAACTGAAATAGTAATTAATAAAGAGGATTTTTCAGTACCTCTTAATTGTGAATATTTACATAAAAATTCTCCAATATTCTTAAAGTTTATTTATGATGGTAAAGAGCATTCAATAAGAATTAAAACTGATAAATGTTTTGAAATTCAAAAGTTGAATGAATTAAAACTACTTATAAACAAAAAAGGAAATATTTATATTCTAAAGGATTCAAAAGTCATTATCGAATTTTATTCTTCAATAGTTTTATTTATAATATTTATTTTAATCTTTTATAGACTAATTTTAAAACCATCCAAAAAATGATTTTAAATGTAAGTCTGTCTTCTGAAACTGTAAACTGAAAACTTTTTATGTCAGGAATCTACATTCACATCCCATTTTGCAAGCAAGCGTGTTTTTATTGCGATTTTTATTTTTCAACTTCGTTGAAGAAAAAAGACGAGCTTCTTTCTTGTCTAGTTAAAGAAATAGAAATTAGAAAAGATGAACTTAATAATTCTATAATTGAAACCATTTATTTTGGAGGAGGAACTCCATCACTTTTAAAAACAGAAGAAATTCAGTTTATTATTGATGCAGTTTATGAAAATTTTGAGGTTGTCGAAAATCCAGAAATTACTTTAGAGGCAAACCCAGATGATTTATCAGAAGAAAAAATAATAGCGCTTTCTAAGTCGCCAATAAATAGATTAAGTATTGGTGTACAATCTTTTTTCGAGAAAGATTTAAAGTTGATGAATAGAGCTCATAATTCAGACGAAGCTAAAAAATGTTTGCAAATTGCAACACAATATTTTAAGAATATTTCTGTGGATTTAATTTATGGAGTTCCAGATTGTACAAACCAAGAATGGACAGAAAATATACAAACAGCATTGAGTTTTGGCATTCCTCATATATCTAGTTATGCATTAACAGTAGAGCCAAATACCGCTTTAAAACGTTTTATAGACAAAGGAATTATTAAAAATGTAGATGATGACAAAGCAGAAGAGCAATTCTTGATTTTAGTAGAAGAATTAAAAAAGGCAAATTTTGTTCATTATGAATTATCGAATTTTGGAAAAGAAGGTTTTTTTAGTAAAAACAATTCTTCTTATTGGTTAGGTAAATCGTACTTAGGTATTGGGCCTTCTGCACATTCTTTTGATGGAAAACAGCGAAGTTGGAACGTACAAAACAACACAAAATACATCAAAGGAATTCAACAAAATGAATTACCAATTCAAAGAGAAACTCTATCGAAAACAGATAGATATAATGAATATGTAATGACAGGTTTACGAACAATTTGGGGCGTTTCTTTTGATAAAATAAAAACTGATTTTGGAGAAAATTATGTAAAATATATACAAATGCAATCTAAAAAATATATTGAGCAAGAATTATTGTATATTGAAAACGAAATTTTGAAAACTACCCAAAAAGGTAAGTTTTTATCTGATGGAATTTCATCAGATTTATTTATGTTAAACCTAGTGTAGAAAAAATATAAAAATTAAAAAAGAGATTTAATAAATGAAGGCACTTATTGAATATAATTCTAGAAAAATAGAAGTAAATATATCAAAACCAATAGACATTTCTATACCTATAGATCTCTCAAAAAAAAATGTAAATGCTTGGTATATAAATGACCCAAAGATTTTTCCAGAAGAATTAGATGGAGAAGTTATTAAGGTCTCAGAAGGTGCTGTTGTTAATTTTAATAACATCCATTTTAATCCACATTCTCATATTACACATACAGAATGTGTGGGTCATATTACAAAAAAAGTACATTCTGTAAATCAAAATTTAAAATATTTTATTTTTTTGGCAGAAGTCGTTACAATTGCTCCTTTGTTTCATAATGGAGATTTTTTGATCGGAGTTAAACAGTTAAAAACTGCCTTAGGAAACAAGAAACGTGATGCTGTAGTAATTAGAACTTTACCCAATTTAGAGGAGAAAAAATCGATGCAATATTCTAACACAAACCCAACTTATTTGTCTGAAAAAGCTGCTATTTATTTAAGAGAAAAAGGAATAAAACATTTGTTAATCGATTTACCTTCAGTAGATAAAGAAAAAGATGATGGTAGGCTTTTATCACATAATGCCTTTTGGAATACAGGTGGAAAAGTTAGAATGGATGCTACAATAACTGAGTTTATTTACGTGCCAAATAATGTTGAAGATGGAGAGTATTTACTAAATTTAATGATTGCACCTTTTGAGAATGATGCAACACCAAGTAAGCCTGTTTTGTATGAGATTATAAAATAGATTAATGCAAAACCGTAAACTTCTTTTCTATTCAGTTTTCTCTCTTTTTCTTTATTATCTATTTTATTATTCACCTTTGTTTGAGGGAGTTATAGAAAAATTTAAAAAAAGCGGAAGTGCTCATAGCTTTGGTTACTTCATTTTAATCAAAATTGGAGGATGGTTTTTACTACTTTTTGGATTTTTAGGATTACTGTTATTTTTATATGAATTGTTGAAAACTAAATGAAAAAATTAAAATCATTAGTAGTTTTATTAACTAATTTTATAATTTGTGTTGCTGCAGGTCATGGAGCTGGCCCTATAATTTTAATAGAATTGTTTTCTATAAAAACATTATTATTTGAGGGAGAAATTGCATTTAATGGAGGGGATTTCCCTACATTTTCTTTCAATAATTCTTATGAAAATATGATTATCTATTTTGTAGTTTTTTCTTTTTTTGGACAAGTATTTTTTCTAACCTCTTATTTCAAATTTTTAAAATTAAAACTAAAGACGGTATTTAGATTTATAGGAATTATTTCTATGGCTTTTGGCTTCTTTTTAATATCAAAAAATATATTTAATGATGGTTTAGCTGTTTTTAGTTTTATTACTGGAATTCCTTTTTTATGTTTCTTAATTATAGAAATTAAAGATTTTTTTGTTGAAAACTCAAAGCATCATCATATAAATCTATGAAAATCACTAAAATTAGTGTCGTAAAAACCTAAAACCACTTTTTACGTTTAAAATACCAAACAGAAATAATAGTAATTAAAACCATAATTCCCAATAAAATAAAATAGCCATATTTCCAGCTGAGTTCTGGTATGTTTGTAAAATTCATTCCGTAAATTCCTGCTAAAAAAGTTAACGGTATAAAGATAACAGAAAGAATGGTTAAGGTTTTCATTACTTCATTTAATCTGTGGCCCTGTATACTAAAAATCAAGTTAATTTTACTCTCTAACTCTTGCAATTCAAAATCTATATTAGAAATTAAATTGTTGGTTTGTTCTTTTAATTCACTAAAATATTTTACATCAAAATTATTAATTTCAATTTTTTCAAGTTTAATAATTGTATCTCTTAAACTTAAGGTCGCTTTTTTAAAATTAAACAATTCTTGCTTCCGTTTTTCTACTAATGATGTAAACTCTGGAGTTGGTTTTATCTGTGTAGAGCTTAATTTGTCTGCACTTAATTCAGCATTTTTTTGATACGTTTCTTGGTAATTGTCAACAATAGATTCTAATAAAAGAAATAATAAATAATCAGTTTTTTTCTTTCTAACAATTCCTTTATTACCTTCTAAACGTTCTCGAATCCAATCAAAATAATCGCCATCTTTTTCTTGAATACTCCACAAATAGCTAGAAGAAACTATAAACAACATTTGCTCAGAATCTAAAGTATCACTTTTAGTAATTAAAACACGAGTAGAAACAAAAACCAAATCATCTAATAAAATTACTTTGTTAGAATGCTCTTGATTCATGAATAACTTCATCAAGAAATCGTCTAATTTGTTATTAGAAACAATTGTTTTAAAAATTTCTGTGTACTTATTTCCATAAGTATTTAACCATTCAATAGTTTTGCTTTTATTACTTAAAATAATATCTGAGATTGCACTGTAATTATTTTTTTGATAATTTTTTTCAGAATATGTAATTAGAGAAGTACGTTTTAAAAAATCATTTTCCATCATAAAATTAATTGTAGATTTGGTTTTATAAAGATACTTTTTAAAAATGAATATAGAACAATTAAGAGATTTTTGCATTGCCAAAAAAGGAGTCACAGAACATTTTCCTTTTGATGATGTTACATTGGTTTTTAAAGTGATGAATAAAATGTTTGCATTGTCTAGTATAGATAAATGGGAAAGAGGAGAAGAAAGCATTAACTTAAAATGTGACCCTGAAAAAGCAGAAGAATTAAGAGGAGAATTTGAAGGCATAAATTCTGGTTGGCATATGAACAAAAGACTTTGGAACACAGTAACCATTAATAATTCTGATGTTTCAGACGATTTGGTCAGAGAACTCATCAATCATTCTTATGATTTGGTAGTAAAAGGCCTAACTAAAAAAGCACAAAAAGAATTAGAAGGTTTATAAATATCACCTTGAGCATTACCAAATTAAAAAGATTTTTTTTAAAAGTAGCTAACTAAGTTAACGAAAGGTCTTATCTTTTTCGATATTGTAGTGGAGTAACTTTCTTAATCCCTTTAAACTTTCTATTAAAATTAGAAACATTTTGAAATCCAACTTTATAAGCGATGTCAGAAATCGAAATTTCTTCATTAGATTGTATCAATTTACACGCATTTTCAATGCGTAGTTCAGTTAAAAAACTGATATAAGTTTTATTAGTTCTTCTTTTAAAATACTTACAAAACGCATTTTTGGTCATATTGGCTACATTAGCAATATCTTCTAAATAAATAGATTTATGATAATTTTCGATAGTATATTCAAAAACATCACGCATCTTTTTACCTTCTACATCTGAGTAATTTTTGTGATACACAAAGTTAGAAAGCGGTTCAGTTTTCGATTTAGAAATCAATTTTAAGATTTGCAACAGAAGAATAAAACGCTCTAATTTAGAGGCTTTTTTTAATTTTTCAAAACTCTCAATTATCGAAATTTTATTGCTTTTTATACGCAAACCTTGAAGAGATTTTGAAAAAATAGCGTTGATTTCAGTAAACTCATCCAACTCAAAAAAAGAGCTACCAAAAGAAGTTTCCGTGAAAAATAAACTCAACATTTTAGATTTACTTTTACTATTGGATTCACTTTTAAAAGCGTGTGGTAAATTACTCCCAATAACAATAATGTCATTTTTTGAATAGCTAGAAATGCTATCTCCCACTAATAAAGTACCATTTCCTTTTTCAATAAAACTTATCTGAATTTCATCATGTTGATGTAATTTATCATAAAAAACAAGTTCAATGTCTTCTTGATAAATCAATGCATTGTTTTCTGGTTTTGGTATTTTAAAAGGATAAACTTTCAAGTATTTTATTTTCATTGAATAATACAAAAATATTCATAATTAATTATATTTATACAGTAATGGATAATATAATATCGAAAGTGAATAATTTAATTCTATTTTAAAAGAATTAGGATTCATAATTTTATATCAAACAAATTAGCACAAAATGAAAAGTAATTGGGAAGGTGTAATGCCAGCAGTGTTTACATGGCTGAAAGAGTCAAAATCAGGCGCTCTTGAAATTGACTTTGATGCAACACAAAAACAGGCAGCAGGTATTTTAAAAGCCCAAGGAAAAGGAGGAAGTAGAATGAGCGGACTTGTAGGTTCTGGTACTCTAGGTGAGAATAGCTATCTGAGTACCAAACAGCGTCTTTCTTTACTTAAATCTCTTTCTGAGGTTGCTAAAGAATACAATGTTCCATTGATCAGTGGAGCTTCAGCAGAAACTAAGGAAGAACTTGCCAAAATCATTGAAGAACTTACAAAAGTAGGTGTTGATACAGTAATGGTCATGCCACCAAAAACTAAAGTGGTTCCTTCTGAAAAAGAAATGTATGAGTACTATGCACTTTCTGAAGCAACTGCAAAAGATGTTGGCGTAACAATTATGCCTTATAACAATCCTGATGCAGCTGGTTATCATGCACTTTCAACAGATCTTCTTTTAAGACTTTCTGTTCTTCCTAAAGTTACTGCTCTTAAAATATCGACTATAGATGTTTCTATTATTGAAACGCTGCTATTAGAGAACAAAGATTTAAAAATTTTGGCAGGAGTAGATACAGTTACTGTTCATGCAGGACTTGCAGGAGCTTGTGGTGGAATTACAGGCGTTGGTTGTATCTTTCCAAAAGCAAGTGTTACAATGCAAGAATATGTTTTAAATGGAGAATGGGCTAAGGCAAACAAAATTTCTCAGGCTTTAAATTCCTTATCGTATTTAGATGCTCAACCACTGCTTATGGAATATTTGAAGTTGGCTATGGGAATTCATCATAATGACGTTGTTGGAGGACTGCGCACTTTTGGTAAGAAATTAACGAAACAGCAAATTGATGACGTTCAAGCAAGATATATTCTGGCAAAAGAAAGACTCGAAGTTTTGGACTTAGTATGTTGATCTATCAAAAAAAGTAACTAACAAACGAGTAAGATTGAAAAAAATAGTAAAAAAATAAGTAAAGATGAATACAGGAAAAAACTATATAGACAATCAATTATCAGCAAAAGGAAATAAAACATACAAAACATTTAATCCAGAATTAAACCAAGAAAATAGCGTTGAATTTACAGAAGCATCTTCAGAAGAAATTCAAGAAGCAGTTGATTTAGCTTCAAAAGCTTTTCAAGAATATCGATTTATTTCTGGAGCTAAAAAAGCTGAGTTTCTAAACACTATTGCAGACGAAATTTTAGCTTTAGATGACGAATTAGTTCAGACTTATTGCTCAGAAACAGGTTTGCCAGAAGGAAGAGCAAAAGGAGAAAGAGGAAGA
>JBGCFX010000314.1:0-3181 GCA_045110395.1 Polaribacter sp. | reverse complement strand
ATCAGAATTTACTTTTAAGAACAATTTTTTATTCAATTTTAAAGGGGTTTCAGCAGAAGTAATCTTGTCTAAATCTTCAAAATATTGCCAATACAAACCACCCCAAGCAATTCCTTTGTCTTTTTTATTGATGGTAATTGTTGCCATTTCTGATTTAATTTCTTCTTTGTTCCAAGAAGTTTTAAAATATCCTGTTCCTGCTTCTATTTTTACTTTTTCTAGCCTTGATGGTTCAATTTTTTGATTACCAACTTTTATATCAACCATATCAGTTATTGAAATCCAATCAGAACCATTTAACAACAAAGCGTAAACAGCTTCTGTGGTTGCTTTTGTGGTTTTCCATCTATTGGTTTGTTTGTTTTTTAACAACCAAATTTTTAGATTGTCTATATCATTTAGATTTCTCTTCGCTCTTTCAGGTTCATTCGAAATGACACCAACTTCTGAGAAAACCTCAATCATCAAAGCTTGAGTTTCTACTGGTGCTTGGTAATATTTATAACCACCAGTGTTGCTTTTCCAATACATTCCTAATTCATCAGAAGTAATTGAATTCTCTTTTAATGATTGTAAAATTTTATTTGCAGTCTGTTTATTATCACTTCTAAAGAGTGATAATGCTATTTGTCCTTTTGCATACAAATTGTAATCATTCCAGTATATTTCTGTCTGATTTTGATAATAACTAAAAGCGCTTTTTAAATCGTTACTCATCAGAGTATCAGCGTAAAAACTACGCATATACAAATACTGAATTATAAAATAGCCTAAGTTATTTTTTGCTAAATATTCTTTATATTTCTTCTCTCCTTCTTTTTTCGTTTTCGATTTTTGTCTTATTTTATCTGCTCTTTCAAATAGTTTACTGTATTGTTCTAACAATTCTCCATCTAAATAGTTGACAGATTTTTCAATCATTTTTTGAGCTGATTTGTCTAAATCTGTAACACCTAATTTTTGTAAATGTCCAAAACCAGTTGCAATATGTTGTGTGATGAATTTACTAGCATATCTACCACCTTTAAACCAAGGGAAACCACCAGAATTCATCTGAATATCTTGTAATTTATTAATGGCTTTTTCTTGCGAATTTTTCATTGTATTCAAATCGAATAACAATGCAATTCTCTTTTTTTGTTCAGTTTCAGATTGTGCATCTCTTAACCAAGGTGTTTCTTGAATGATTAATGATTTCAATTCTTGGTTTTTCTCTAAATTTGATAAAAGTGCATCAGAAGATTTCCAAGCGTTAAATACTTCTTGAATTTTAGGATTAGAATTTGCCACAAAACTTGCTAATGTATTTGCATAATATTTAGAAAACGTTTGCTCTGCACATTCATAAGGATATTCCATTAAATAAGGCAAAGATTGTATAGCAACCCAAACAGGATTTGAGGTCATTTCTAACGTTAATTTGTGGTTTTTTAATGTAGATGAAGAATTGCTACTGAGTTTATTTAACGTAAAAGTTTTTGTTTGATTAGAACGAACAAACATTGGCAATGTTTCTGTAACCAACATTCTGTTAGATAAAACAGGCAACACATTTTGTTCTCCATCAGAAAAATCGCCAGCTTTTGCTACAATTTTATATTGCACAGCTTGCACAGCTTGCACAGTTTCTGGTATAGATAAATTCCAAGAAACGTTCGTGTTTCCATCTTTGTCTACTACAAAATTCTTATTAGAACTAGTGTTTTGTAGTTCTATGTCAATTTCTTTTCCAGAAATGGCATCTGTTAAGATTAGTTTTGAAAAACCTGACAATTTGTTGTTTGTGAGATTTGTAATTTTTGCTGAAAGCGTAATTTTATCTCCTTCACGTAAAAATCTTGGTGCATTTGGTACCACCATTAATTCTTTTTGAGTAACTGTTTGCAAGGTTTTTGTAGCTGATTTTAATTCTTTGGTATGTGCTAACAATTGCAATTTCCATCTTGTTAAAGCTTCTGGCATTGTAAAAGAAAAACTTACTTTACCTTCTTTATCTGTTTTTAATTGTGGAAAAAAGAACGCAGTTTCTTTAAAGTTTTTACGTGCTTTTACTTTTGAGAGTTCTTTGTCTAATTTTGCTTGACCCTTTTTTGTTGTGATAATTACAACTCCATTTGCACCTCTTGAACCATATAATGAAGTTTCTGTAGGATCTTTTAAAAGTTGCATTTCTACAATTTCATTTTGACTGATGTCAAATTTATCTACAATAAATCCATCAACAACATATAAAGGTTTTTTGTTTCCTGAAAGACTTGATACTCCTCTAATTTTAAATTTTTTATTTGAGTTTTTTGGGTTCCACATTTCATCATTTTGAACTCCATCAGCTTCAGCTTTCATCATTATAGATCCAGTTAAACTTCTCTTATTTCTTGTACCATAACCAGTAACAATAACTTCATCTAAGTGATTGGCATCTTCATCTAATTTTACATCAATATTCGTTTGATTACCAATTAAAATCTCTTTAGTTTTATACCCTAAATAACTGTAAACTAAAATATCGTTTTTTTTAATTCTGATGGAATAATTGCCATCAAAATTTGTTTCAGTTCCAAATTTTGTTCCTTTAACATGAACAGAAACTGCTATTAATTCTCCAGATTCATCTGAAACGTTTCCTGTAATTGTGCCATCAAAATCTGTTCTTGTACTTTCAATTTTATTTTTAACTCTTCTTAAATATTGTTGATTTTGCCAACGATTTTTATTCAAACCAAACCCAAACCAATTGTATACATCATAAGAAATAGAAGGGAAGTTATAATAATTTCTTTGGTTATTTCTAATATTAAAACGCGTGTTTTTAAAACTATGGTTTGCATTACTTACACTATAAGAATAATAAGTATCTTTTGGGTTTATAGGATTAAACTGCCAGTTATGAGACTTGAATTCGTCTAAAGAAGCATCATACATAGAAGCTAAAACTTCAGCTGCAATTGCATTATTTTTATCATTTTTAATTGTAAAACTCCAAGTTTCTTCTGCTCCTGGTTGTAACTTATCTCTAAAAATATTGGTTTCAATATCAATTTTTTCTGTTTTTTCTGGAACATTAATTTGTAAGTTTCCACTTTCAAAATAATTGTAATTTACAAAGTGATATTTTACAGCAAAACCACCCAAGTCTTCTTTTTTTACAGGAATTTTTATAGTTTTTGTTGAGTTATTTAAT
>JBGCFX010000313.1:0-3958 GCA_045110395.1 Polaribacter sp. | reverse complement strand
TTCTCACGAATTTAAAAATGAAACAGTAAGTTCTCGTGTTTTAAGTGATATTGCTGAAAGGGAAAGAGCAACACCTTTTACAATAAATCAAGATTTAAGCTACTTTTATACAGCAAGCGAAAAAAGTATTTTTGCTTTAGAGGTAAAGCATCTATTACAAGATGAAGACCCTTTTTATGTTGCTTCCTTAGAAAATGACCCAAATAACAATAATCCTACAGACAACCCTGCTTTAGATCAATTAGAAGATGGTTTTGATGATGCTGCAGAAACGTTGGGTTTAGACAGAACCAATATGTTCTATAATTTAGAACAAGACAGACGTGTAAAAACGAATCAATTAGATGCCAAGTTAGATTACTATTATATTCTCAATCAAAAAAGTAATTTGAATTTTGTAGCAGGAACTATTGTTAGTAATCAAAGTTTTGATTCAAGGTTTTTCCAAATTCTAGATAATGGTTCTGAGTTCAATCCAAATCCGACAATTCCAGGAATTAACGACCCACAAATTACAAATGATACAGAATATAATTTTACAGATATTTATGCAGGTTTAAGATATCGTTTAAAATCTGGTATTTTTACAATAACTCCTGGGTTTACTTTACATGCATATAACTCTAACAATACGCAATATGGTACAGAAACATTTAAAGATACGTTTACAGAATTTTTACCAGAATTTGAAGTAATTGCCCAGTTTAAAAGAAGTGAAAGTTTACAGTTTAACTATAGAAAACAAGTAAGTTTTACAGACGTAAACCAAATAGCTAGAGGTATTGTTGCTAGTAACTATGATTCCTTTTTTGCAGGAAATGCAGAGCTATTAAATGCAACCTTTCATAACTTTTCTTTAAGATATTCTAGTTTTAACTTATTTAACAATACTAATTTATTTACCAGATTAAATTATAGAAAAACAGCAAATCAAGTAAATAGAAACACAATTTCGCAACCAGGTTCAGTAGTTTTTACATCAAATAGTTTAAACTCACCTTTAGACAATGAAAGTTTCACTTCTGTTTTATTTGCAGGGAAAACCATAAAAAAATTAAGGCTTGGTATTGGTGGTAACTTTAATTATACCAAAACCTATCAATTTTTTAATACTGTAGCAAATACTAATAAAAGTACTTTCTATGGCTTTAATACCAGATTTGGTACCAATTTTATAAAAGCACCAAACGTAAGTTTACGTTATAATGTTTCTTTTAGAGATCAAGATAACAGTGCTAGATCTCAGGTAATAAAGTCAGTTACACATAGACCTTCTATAAATTTTGATTCTTATGTTTGGAACTCTTTAACAGTAACTTCAGATTTTACTTTTAATGAAGTAAGACAAGGTGGTGTTAAGCAAAGTTCTTTTAATATTTGGAATGCAAAATTGGCATACAGAAAAGATAGAGACGCAAAAATGGAGTACGAATTAGTTGGTAATAACTTATTAGGAACAAATTCAGAAACAACAGCTAGTGATGGATTATTATCATTTACTATTAATGAAAGATTTATTTTGCCAAGATTTATAAGTTTAAGATTAAGATATCAATTGTAATTATACACTACATATTTTTATTAAAATGACTCAATTTATATTGAGTCATTTTTTGTTTAAACTAAACATCGATTCATTTCGTTATAAAATCAAATAAAATTACATTTGTAAGATGTCTATTAAAGTTATTGCAGTTTCAAAAAATTATAAAACTCAAAAAGCACTAAATGAAGTCTCTTTTTCTGCGGATAAAGGACAAATTATAGGTTTTTTAGGGCCAAATGGAGCAGGGAAATCTACAATGATGAAAATCTTAACAGGTTTTATAAAACCTAATTCTGGAGAAGTTTTTATTGATGAAATAGATGTTTTACAAAACCCTTTAGAAGCCCAAAAAATAATAGGTTATTTACCAGAACACAATCCTTTATATGCAGATATGTATGTGCGTGAATATTTGCAATTTCAAGCATCCATATTTAAGGTCGATAAAAATGAGATTGAAACTTGTATTAAAAAAGTAGGTTTAACAGTAGAAGCTCACAAAAAAATACATCAATTATCTAAAGGTTATCAACAAAGAGTTGGTTTGGCAGCAGCAATTTTACACAACCCAAAAGTGTTGATTTTAGATGAACCCACAACAGGTTTAGACCCAAATCAATTGGTGGAAATTCGTGAACTAATCAAAGAATTAGGCAAAGACAAAACTGTACTTTTTTCTACACACATTATGCAAGAAGTAGAAGCAGTTTGTGATAGAGTTATCATCATTAAAAAAGGGAAAATTTTAATTGATAAAAAACTAGCTGAACTTCAAAATAAAGGCCAACAAATTATACAAGTTACTTTTAATATTAAAGTTGATAAAATTCTTTTTGAAAAATTAGCGAATATAATTTCTGCAGAAAATTCGTCTGAAAACACTTGGCAAATAAAGTTTAATTCAGAAAATGATATGCGTTCTCAAATATTTGATTTTGCCCAAGAAAATGCATTGAAGATTTTAGAATTAAGCTCGCAAAACAAAAATTTAGAAACGCTGTTTAGAGAAGTGACTTCTAATTAAGTTTTTTAATTTGTATTTCCTGCGAAAGTAGGAATCTATAGTGATTCAAAACATTTAATTTATCAAATATTCATAAGCTTCCAGCAAAGTTGGGAAAACAAAAACACTCCCTGCATTTTTAAGTTCTTCTTCAGAATATTGAGTTAAAATACCAACAGGAATCATTCCTGCTAATTTTGCAGCTGTTGTTCCTGTTAAGCTATCTTCAAAAACCCAAATATTATTAAAATCATTTTCTTTAAAGCCTAATGCTTTTGCTAAAGTAATATAGGCTTCTGGATGAGGTTTAGGTTTCTCATAATCTTGCACTCCAAAATAAGTGTCAAAATTTAAGTTTAAATGATGAATACTATTTTTTAAAAACTGTTTGGTAGCATTACTTGCTATGCCATAAGAAATGTTTTTTTGGGATAAAAAAGTAGTAATCTCTCTAACTCCAGGTAACAATTCAGGAATCGTAAAATATGTATCAAGATGAATATCTTTCAATAAAAATAACTCTTCAGCACGTTTTTCTTCACCAATAACACTACAAAAATACTCAGCAATTAACATTGGCGATTTCCCTGCATAACTTTTAGGAAATGGTGCAATTTCTTTATTAAATAATTCTTTAAAAGCACTTCTCCATGCATTTCCATGGCTTTTAAAACTGTGAACTACAACCCCATCAAAATCAAATAAAAAACCCTTTGGAAATGCTATTTTATTATTTTTCATTAAATATTTTACTTAAATAAGGATTCAAAAATTTATTGGTAGGATCTAGCTCAGCTCTTAAACTTTTAAAATCATTCCATTTATCATATACTTTAGACAATTGGGCGTCTTTTGCCATAAAACGTTTTGCCCAATGAGGTTTTCCTCCGTATTTTAAAAATATTTTTTCGATACTTTTAAAAGCTTCATAAGTATCTGCTGTAGCTGCATTTCTAGACACACAACCCATTGTAACAACATCTTGTTGGTAAGCATAACTTAGCCAAGAATTGTCTTTATATACAAAACGAACATCCATAGGAATATGAATAAATGACTTGTTAGACCATTTATTAATTTCCGTTTTTAGCTCTTCAAACACTTTTGGAAATACATCTAAACCAATAGTCCATTCTGCTAATTCTAAAGTAGAACCTCTCGATTTTGTAACAGTTGCTTGGTATAAAGAACCTTTGTGTTCTTTGGTAGAGCTGAAGAATCCTCTATATAAAAGCTTATTTGCTATGGCTGTAAACCAAGGAAAAACGTGAGTGTATTTATATAATATTTTAGATGCTTTTCTTCGATGTTTTAAAAACTTAGGGCCTAAATTCTCTTTAATTTCTGTATTTGGGTCAATTTTATCACCAATAATTACATATCCTTTATCTGTATGAGGCAACCATAAA
>JBGCFX010000312.1:0-14116 GCA_045110395.1 Polaribacter sp. | reverse complement strand
AAGTTATTTTGGTGTCATTGTACCGAAGTTGATTTGGGTAATAGTTATGTGCCAACCATTGGCTTTGAAAGCCATAAAAAGTATCAAAACCTTGTTTTAATGGCGAACCTGATTTTGCAAAAGTTCCTAAACCCCATTTACCAAAACCGCCTGTTGCATACCCATTTGCTTTTAACATTTTTGCCAACGTAAAACTTTCTAAAGGGAGTTCTAAACTTTTATTGCCTCTTATTACTGTATGGCCTGTATGTTGCCCAGTCATTAAAGAAGCTCTAGATGGCGCACAAACTGTGGAACCTGCATAGTGCTGGGTAAATAAAAGACCTTCTTTTGCTAAAGCATCTATATTTGGTGTTATAAACTTTTTCTGCCCATAAGAGCTTAAATCTCCATAACCTAAATCATCTGCAAGAATATAAATAATGTTGGGTTTTATTTTTGATTCATTTTTTACAAGTTTTTTATCACAACCAAATAAAATCAATAAAAAAACCACTAATAAATTAATTGACTTCATGTTTAAAAATATAATTGAATTTTGTTTTATCATTTATTTTCTTGTTTTAAACTGATTTCTATATATACCTTTAGCCTGAGTTAATATATTTCTAAAAAATTGATTTTTTGCACATAAAACAAAAATTTAAAAAAAATTACATATATTTCATTTTCAAATTTATTTAAAGTTACGTCCTGCTTCTGGGTCATATACGCTCATTTATGGGTTTAATAAGTCAATTTAAGTTTTAAAATTGCATATTTAAAAGAGTTGTATTAATATTAAAATTCATTTAACAAAAGACTTATTCTCTTTTCAATGGTCAAATCTATTTTTAGTGTTTTAACCCTTCTGATTACTTTTAGTTTTTATGCTCAAAGCAATACAGAAAATTATGTAATCGATTTTCTTACAACCAAAGAAGGCTTGTCTCACAACTATGTTTCTAATATTGTTAGTGACGATTTAAACATGAAATGGATTGGGACAGAAAATGGAATTACCAAATTTAATGGTTATAATTATGAGTATATAAAACCCAATGAAAAGTATAAAGAATTATTAAATGAAAACATTGAAGTTCTTTTTTTAGATAAAAACGCAAACCTTTGGATTGGTACAAAAAGTGGAGGTTTGTCTTTTTTAGACATTAAAAAAAATCAAATTAAAAACTATAATTATTTAATTGATATTGTTAAAGAAGGAAACTTAAGAATTACTGCAATATCTGAAGATTTAAAAGGAAATATTTGGGTAGGAACTTGGAAAAATGGAGTTTATGTTTTAGATCCTAAAGAAAATAAATTAGTAAAGCATTTTGATTATCAAAATCAGATATATACCATAAAAAGAGATTTTAAAGACAATATGTGGTTTAGTAGTGGTAAAATGTTCTTTCAATACAATATAAAGAATGAAAAAATAAAAGGATTTCCTTTTGTTTACCTTCCTACAGATTTACTATCAGATCAAAGTAGAAATAAAATATGGATAACCACTTCTGGAAACGACCCCTATATTTATAGTTTTGATTATGAGACCAATAAAATAGTTAAAAAAATAGCGAATATAAAAAGTGGTTTTGCAAAAAAAATGTCTATTGACAAATACAATAGAATTTGGATTGGCACATGGAGAGAAGGTATTTACAGAAGTAATACAGATATTACTGAATTTAAAAAAGTAGCCTTAGTTTCTAAGACCTCTAGCAAACTCAAAGGAAATTACAATACAATTCTAAACATTCATCATGATAAAAATAATGTTACTTGGCTTTCTACTGGTGGTGGTGGAATTGTAAAAATTTTAGAAGGTAATGGATTTGAGAACATAAATGATAAACTTAAAAATAAAGAGCTTAAACAATTTTTAAACTGTACCAGTATTTATAAAAATGAAAAACAAGTTTTTTTAGGTACACTCTTAAAAGGGGTATATTTTGGTAATGATTTTTCTAACCTAAATCAAATTAAAGAAATTGGCAATGTTAAAATTAACACTATTTATCATTATAAATCTAAACTCTATATTGGGAGTGCTCAAGGTTTTGCGATTTTTAACTTAACTACTCAAAAAATTGAGTTAGTACAAAATAACATTAAAAAAGTGACCTCTTTTTTAATTGATAACGATCAAATTTTTATTGGCACGCAACAAACAGGATTGGTAATTTCAGTATTAAAAGACCTTAATAAACCTGAGAAATATAGGTTTTATAACGAAAGAAAAACAAGTTTTGGAGAGCTTGAAAGTAATCGTGTTACATCTATTGTTAAAGACAAGAAAAACCATATTTGGGTAGGTACTTATAATGGATTAAACCTTTATGATTCTTTAAAGAAACAGTTTGTGCATCAATCTAAACTTTTAAATAAAAAACTACCCAGTTCAATTATAAATTCTATAGCTACTAAAGACAATAAAATTTGGTTGGCAACACCCAATGGCTTAGAAATTTTAAAATATGATGGTAATAAACTATCTGTAGAAAGAGAATTAACCGTTAATAATGGTTTAAATAGCGACTTTATTTGTGCATTAACTTTTGATAATAAATCGAATCTTTGGTTTAGCACACACACAGAAATTGTAAAATATAATTATGATAAAAATGAGATTTTAAGTTATGGAGATATCAATGGTATAAAATCTACATCATTTAATAATAATAGTTTTTTTAATTATAATAATGAACATATCTTTTTTGGAGGCATAGATAATGTTACTCATTTTAACCCAAGTAAAATAAAAAACTACAACAATATTCCAGAAATTATTTTCACCAATTTAAGAGTAAATAACCAAATTATTCAATACGAACCAAAGAGTTCTGTTCTTACCCAAAACTTTAACTATGAAGATAAAATAAAACTATCTTATGAAGAAGGCTTCTTTTCTACGAGTTTTGTTGTGAATGATTTTTTAGGCAATCTAAATATAAAATATCAATATCAACTAAAAGGAAACCAAAACCAATGGATAGATGTTTTAAATAGAAATGAAATTAATTTTGCTGGCTTATCTCCTGGCAAATACGTGTTAAATGTAAAAGCTTCTAGAGATAATCAAAATTGGAGCGACCCAAAATCTTTACATATTATTTTAACAGGCTCTCCTTGGAAAAGTCCATTGGCAATTTTTCTATACTTACTCATTTTAACTCTAATTATTTTTTACTTAGTAAAACTAAACAATGCTAGAATTCGTCTTAAAAATAATTTAGAAATTGCTAAAATTGATAAAGAAAAAGAAATTGAATTAACAGAAACAAAATTAAATTTCTTTACCAATATTTCTCACGAATTTAGAACTCCTTTAACACTAATTGTTAGTCCATTAAAAGAACTATTAGAAAACAAAAACCTACCTCAAAAAACAATTAAAAGTTTAACATATATAGACAGAAACACAAATCGATTGTTAGATTTAATTAATCAATTATTAGATTTTAGAAAAGCAGACCATGGTCTTTTAAGATTAAATGTTTCTAATGGTAATTTTGTTCGATTTTCTAATGAAATGTTCTTGTACTTTAAAGAAGCTGCAAAAGCAAAAAACATAAAATACTCATTTAAAGCTAGTTCAAGCATAATCCTTTTTCCTTTTGATAGAAATAAAATGGAGATAGTTTTATCTAACGTTATTTCTAACGCATTAAAGTACACTTCTTCTGGTGATAAAATAAAGATAAAAATTGATAGTGATGATGAATTTTGCATCATTACTATTAAAGATTCTGGAATAGGAATGAAAGCTGAAAATTTAAACAAAATCTTTGATCGTTTTTATCAAATAAAATCATCTAACACAGTTAAAATGGTGGGAAGTGGAATTGGTTTGGCTTTTTCAAAAAAAATTGTAGAACTTCATAATGGTAGTATATCTGCAATAAGTAAAGTTAATGAAGGTACAAAGTTTACCATAAAATTGGCAATGGATTCTAGTTTGTACAAAGGTTTAATTAATGAGAAGTTTTTAACTTCTGACAATATTAAAGGTTACATAGATATTAATAATGATGCACCACAACAAACAGAATCTTTAAAAATTGATAAAAAAGAACACACCCTTTTAGTAATAGACGATAATGTAGAAATACTAAACTATCTAAAAGATATACTTTCTGAAAACTATAATATTATTGAAGCAGAAAATGGAAATGAAGGGTTTAAGAAAGCATCTTTAGAAATTCCAGATTTAATTATTAGTGATGTTATGATGCCAGAAAAAGATGGTATTACTATGTGTAAAGAACTAAAATCTCAAATTAGCACATCACACATACCTATAATTTTACTAACAGCAAGAACCTCTACTGTATTCGAAATAGAAGGTTTAAAAACTGGTGCAAATGACTACGTAACTAAACCTTTTGATGCAAAAGCAATTAAAGCTAGAGTAGAAAGTCAATTAGAAAACAGAAATAAATTAAGAGCTCATTTATTAAACAAAGTTCGTTTTGAGCCTACAGCTTCTGAAGTAGAAACAGGGCAAGATTTAGAAAATTCATTTATTAACAAAGCTATACTTTTAGTAGAAAGCAATTTAGATAATAGTGCTTTTGCTATAGAAACTATGGTTGATGAATTAAATATGAGTAGATCTAGTTTATTTAGAAAAATTAAATCTTTAACAGGGTTATCTTTATCTGCATTTATAAGATCTATTAGGCTGAAAAAAGCAGCACATTTAATACTAACTTCAGAATTAAATTTAAGTCAAATTTCTTACGAAGTTGGTTTTAACGACTATAAATATTTTAAAACATCTTTTAAAAAACAATTTAACTGTTTACCCTCTAAATACAGAGAAATTTACGAAAATAAGTAGATTTTAACACAGATAGGTGTATTTACACCCCTATTTGAACTATAACACCTATTCCTTTTTAAAGTCGATATCTACTTTTGAACAATGAAAAGTGATAGTTCTTTTCTCAATCAATCTTTTTAAAACATTAAAATGAAAAAAATATTATTTTGTTTATTTATTTTCTCAAGTTTAGGAAGCGCCATTTTAGCTCAAAACACAATTAAAGGAACAGTAAAAGATGTTAATGGAGACTTGCTGCCTAGTGCAACAGTATTTGTTAACGGAACACAAAGAGGAACAACTACAGATTTTGACGGTGCTTTTACCATTAAAGCTTCAGAAGGGGAGGTCTTAAAAGTTTCTTTTTTAGGTTATGAAACTAAATTGGTAACTATAACTGCAGCAAAAAACTACACAATATTTTTAGAAGAAAGCGCAAGTCAATTAGATGAAATTGTTATTGTAGGTTATGGTACTCAAAGAAAATCTAAAATTACTTCTGCATTACAAACAGTTTCCTTTAAGGACGAAGTTACACAGCCAGTTACAAATTCAGGACAATTATTATATGGTCGTTTTTCTGGTGTACAATTAACTCAAGGTGGAGGTACACCTGGAAGTGATGGTTCTTCAATAACAATTAGAGGTATTGGTACCTTTGGTAATGCGACCCCATTAGTAGTAATCGATAATATTCAATATGAAGATTTATCGGCATTTAATAACTTAGCACCAACAGACATTGAAAGTATTACTGTTTTAAAAGATGCTTCTGCAGCAGCAATTTATGGTGCAAGAGGAGCAAATGGCGTTGTATTGGTTAGCACAAGACAGGGTAAAAAAGGTAAAATGCAAATTACTTATAATAGTTATTATGGTGTACAAGAAGCAACTGTACAGCCAAAATTTTTAGGAGCATTAGATTATGCAACCTTAATGAATGAAAAATTTAGGAATGAAGATGGTCCTGGGTTTTTTCCAAGATATACTCCTACACAAATAGATGCAATAACAAATGGAACACTTCCAGATCAGTTTGCAGATACAAACTGGGCAGATTTAGTTTTAAAAACTGCTTCTCAAGTTAGTCATAATATTTCATTTTCTGGAGGAAATGATAAAACAACATACAGAGCTTCATTAGGTTATTTAGAGCAAGATGCTATTGTAAAAGGAAAATTTAATTTTGAAAGATATAATTTAAGTTTAAATATAAATTCAAAATTAAAAAAATGGTTAAGATTAAATACTGTTACGAATGTTTTTTGGAGAAAAGTAAAAGGACCTACTGGAGGCACAGGTGCTTTTAGTGGAGATAATGGAATTATTTATTCATTTCAAAGAACAGCTCCTACTATACCAGCATTTTATAGTAATGGAGAGTATGGATTTGCAGATGGTGCTTGGTTAGTTAACAACAACCCATCACTAACAACACAAAACCCTTTAAGAAGAGGTTTTTTAGGAGATTTTGAAAGTGATAACATTAATATAAGTCACAGAACAGGCTTAACACTTAATCTAACAGATAATATTACTTTTGAAACAAGTGGAAGTGTAAATTTAATATTCACAAATGCATCAGACTTTAATCCTACTGCAAGAAATGTAGATTTTAATGGAGATTTAGTCTCAGAAACATTAAACAATACCTTAAGAAATACTACAAATTTTCAACACAGATTAATTAATGAAAATATCTTAAGATATAACAAAACCTTTAATAAAATTCACAGTTTTGAAGCTTTAGCAGGTCATATGATTAATGTATTTAGAGCAGATGGTTTTAATGCAAGTATTCAGGGTTTTCCAACAAATAATATTCAAGAATTCTCTGGAGATGCAATAACAAACCCTAATATAGGTGGTTCAGCAGCAGAAGATGTTACACAATCATTTTTTACAAGGTTAAACTATGATTATGATGGTAAGTACCTTGCAGGTTTCACGTTAAGAAGAGATCAATCTTCAAAATTTGGCCCCAAAAATCAAAGTGGTAGTTTTCCCTCAGCCTCTTTAGGGTGGGTTGTCTCTAAAGAAAGCTTTATGAAAGATATCGATTTTATTAGTAGCTTAAAACTAAGAGGTTCTTGGGGTATTAGTGGAAATGATAGAATTGGTAGAAATATTTACGATCAATTAATAAGTACAGGAGAGGATTATGTGTTAGGAAACGACTCAGAAGTTTTAGGTGCAGCAATAACACGTATTTCTAATCCTTTTATCAGGTGGGAAGAAACTGAACAATATAATATTGGTTTAGACTTAAGTTTATACAGAAATAAAATTGAAATTATTACAGAATTTTTTAATAGAAATAGTTCAGACATTTTATATACAAATTTTCCTGTGCCAAATACTATTGGTGTTACAAACTTGGCAGCACAAAATGCAGCTTCTATGGAAAACAGTGGTTTAGAAATGAGTGCTAGTTACAGAGGAAGAATAAACGACATTAAATTTAGTGTAGGTGGTAATTTTACAAAATTTATTAAAAGGAGTGAAGTTACTGGTTTAGGCGATGGTGGTGAAGAAACTATTGGTAATGATAATATTATTAGAGTTGGTCAGCCATTTAGAGCATATTATGGTTTAAAAGCAATAGGTGTTTTTCAAAATATAGACGAAACTGTAAATGCACCTTCTCAATTTGGTGTAGCAAACACACCAGGAGACTTAAGGTATGCAGATGTTTCAGGACCAAATGGAGTTCCAGATGGTATAATAGATGATGATGATAGAACAATTATTGGTAACCCAAATCCAAATTTATTATTCAATTTTAATGCATCATTAGACTACAAAGGTTTCGATTTTAATGTTTTAATGCAAGGTGTTAGTGGTGTAGATAGATTGATTATGGGTAATGGTAGTCGCCCAATGCCAGATAATAGGAGTAATGTTTTAGAATATTGGATAAATAGATGGACACCTCAAAACCCAAGTGCAAACTTACCTAGAGTAGGAGGTTTAAATAACACAATTGTATCTTCTTTCTATATTCAAGATGCTTCTTACTTAAGAGTAAAAAATATAGAAATAGGGTATTCTTTACCAAATAGTGTTTTAGAAAAACTTGATATAGAAAAATTAAGATTTTATGTAGGTGCACAAAATCTGTTTACACTTACAGGATTAGAATATTTTGATCCAGAAAGAGGGACAGGTAGATTTAGTACAAATAATGCTCCATTATATAAAACAGTAACTTTAGGTATAAATTTAAAATTATAGTAATATGAAAAAAATAATAATTATAATTTGTATTGTAATAGGATTTTCAAATTGTAGTACAGATTTCGTAGAAAGAACATCAGAAAATGATTTATCTGCAGATAATTTCTTTCAAAGTGAAGGAGATGTGTTTTTAGCATTAAATGGTATTTACTCTTCTTTACAAGGTTCAGGAATGTATGGTGGTGGTTTAAACCAATGGCAGGGTATTCCTGGGTATGATGGTATTGGAGACAATGCTTTTAACCAATATAAATGGGAAGGTCCTGGTCACTTTATGGAAGGTATTGCTACACCAAATACAGGTATTTTTAACCAATTATGGACAGATTCTTACAGAACTATTACTAGGGCTAATTTAGTAATTCAAAAAGTAAAAGAAATTTCAGTAGATCTTGTTCCTGAAGCAAAGAAGAATGAATTGTTAGGGCAGGCTTATTTTTTAAGAGGTTTATTGTACTTTAATCTTGCCGTTTTTTATGAAGATGCACCATTAATTACAGAACCACAAATATTAGAGGATGCCTTTGTACCAAAAAACACTTATGAAGAATTGACTGCACAAATTGTAGAAGATTTAAAGTTTGCATCAAATAATTTACCTGCAACTCAAGGAAACTTGTTTGGTTATGCTACTAAAGGAGCTGCACTAGCACTGTTTGCTAGAGTTCAATTGTATAATAAAAAATACAATGGCCCTGATGGTGTAATTGAACTTACAAATAAAGTTATCGGTTTAGGATACTCTTTACATCCTAATTATGCTGAACTATTTTCAAAAGCAGGAGAGCAATCATCAGAAATTGTATTCTCTGTTCGTTTTTTACAAAATGCTTTAACAAATAATGGCGAAACATTTTCAGGAACATTTGGAGGGACTCCAAAAGTAGATCAAAGACCAATGCCAAACTTAGTTAAAGATTATTATTGTATAGATGGTTTGCCAATTACAACTTCTCCTTTATACGATGCAAATAATCAGGGGCTAAATAGAGATCCAAGAGCAAATGCTACAATTTATTTTAAAGGAGATGTATATTATAAGCCAGATCCATCTGATCCAACTCAAGATAGGGTCTTTCCTGGAAATGGACCTACAACATATGGAATGAGAAAATACATAAGGCAATCTCCAGATCCAACTTTAGGAATTACCATTTTTGGTCCTGGATCTCAAGATTTCTATTTAATTAGATATGCGGACGTACTGTTAATGAAAGCAGAGGCATTAGTAGAAACAGACGATTTAATGGGCGCAACTACCCTTGTAAATCAAGTAAGAGCTAGAGTTGGTATGCCTCGCGTACAAGATGTAGAAGGTGCAGTAGGTAAAGGACAATTAAGAACAATAGTAAGACATGAGAGAAGAGTAGAATTAGCATTAGAAGGACTTCGCTTTATGGATTTAAAAAGATGGGATCAAGTTGAAGAGGCAATCATAAGAGCAAGTAGCGACCCAGTTCCACCTTATAATCCTCAATATTTACAGGGAAAGAGTTCAGTTTTCCCTATTCCACAAAACGAAATAGACGTTAATACAAAGTTAAAGCAGCATACAGCTTGGCAATAAAAATAAATACTAAAACATAAACATATGAAAAAATATTTTAAAATAGTATTATTTTCAATACTTATTATAGGTTGTGAGAAAAATATAATTGGAGATTTTGATGGTGTGGCTGGGGATCCAATAATTGAAGAACCAGTTACAGGTGATGCTTTAATTAAAAAAGGAGTTTGTTTTTCAAATAGAACAAAAAGATGGTCTCATAAAGCAAACGAACTTGGAGCACATTGGATGTATAGTTGGGGACCAAAATTGAGTGCAAATATTCCAGAAAACGTAGATTTTGTTCCTATGTTTTGGGGAAAGAGTAGTGTAAGTACTGCAAATTTAGATTATGTAAAGCAATTGATTGCAGATGGTAAAATAAATACAGTTTTGGGCTTTAATGAACCCGATAAAACTGAACAATCTAATGTAAGTGTTGCAGATGCTATCGCATTATGGCCTCAGTTAGAAGCTTTGGGTGTTCGTTTGGGAGCACCATCTCCTGCCAATGTAACTTCAGACCCTTGGTTAGAAGATTTTATGACTGCTGCTAAAGCAAATAATTTAAGAGTTGACTATTTAACTGTACATCATTATGGAGGCCCTAGTGTACCTGCTTTAATAAACAAATTACAAAATTTATATGATAAATATGGATTACCTATTTGGGTTACAGAATTTGCTGTTGCAGATTGGGGAATTTCAAACAAAGATGATAATAGATATAGTGTAGAACAAGTAGAGGCGTTTATGCGAGGTGTATTACCGGCATTAGACAAATTAGATTTTGTTGAAAGATACTCTTGGTTTGATGGCTCTAATGGTAGTGGAAATGCTGCAGCTGCTTTATATACATCAGCTTTATACGATGAAAATGATAACCTCACTTCATTAGGACAAATCTATGCAGATCATAGACCAAATGCAAATGTTGGTCCTGGTGTAGATACAGATTTTGTGGTGCCAAATGATCCTGATGAGATTTTAATTGATGGTGGTTTTGAAGATGGTGATGGTGCTACATGGGCTGGTTATAATAATAATATTTTGTATAACGAAGATAGAACTCAGACAGTAACTGGTAATTTTTATGGAAGAGTTGGTAATACTAATCAAGATGGTTCTTTTCTAAAAGTGGCAAATGTTACACCAGGAGAAACATATATTTTAAAATATCATGGAAGATGGGGTACAGCACTTACAGCTTCACAAAACAATCCAAGTTTTGTAATTAGAAATAATCAAGGTAATGCGCTTATACAACAATTAGCAAATAAATCTCCAAGAGGAGATACTTGGGAAGAAGTGGTTAATGAATTTACCATACCTTCTGGAGTTACAGAATTAAAAATAGTTTTCTACAGAGGTAAATTAGGCTTGCCAGGATTTTTTATAGACGACGTATCACTTAAATTAAAATAACCAATCTAACAAGTTCAGCTTTGGTAATACAGAGCTGAACACTTTACTAACACTTTTAAATTAAACATTATGAAAAAAATTACTTTATTATTTGCTTTATTAACAGTTTCGATAAGCTATGGTCAAACCAACTTATTTGTAAATGGAGATTTTGAAACCGGAGTTACTAGTGGTACTGGTTGGAATGATGGTGTTGCAACTTACAGTTATGTTACAGAAGCAGTACAATTAAATGGTACTTTAGGAGCAAATGCTAGTTATACCGTAGATGTTGCTGCTCAAAATGGAACCTATTATGGAGTTAAAAAAAGTGGAAGTTCTGCTTTTATTCAATTGGTAGATGTTACTGTAGGGAAAACATATGAAGTAAACTTTTGGTTTTACAATAGTTATGACACAAACACAATAATGGCTAAAATTAGAAATTTTACAGGAGATGTAAATGGAAGTTTTTTAAATATCACGCCAATTGTTCCAGATTCTGGGGCGAATGCTACAAACCCCCAAAATTACGGAACTAAACAAGCTGATGGAAGAATTTGGAAAGAAGCAAAGTTTAGTTTTACAGTTCCAACAGGAATTACTAAAATTAAATTTCAATATTGGTCAGGTGATACAGGCTTTAATTTTATGGACAATGCCTCTATGGTAGAACAAACTACTGCTTCAGTTGAAAATTTAAAACAATTTAGTTTTAAATCGTATCCTAATCCAGTAAACAACTCTTTAAATATTACTGCAAAAGAAACTATAGATAATGTTGCTATTTATAATTTACTTGGTAAAGAAGTATTTTCTAAAGCAGTAAATAGCAACAAAACAACAATAGATACATCAACATTAAGTAAAGGAATTTACATTCTTAAATCTACTATTAATGGTATTTCTGGTTCTTCTAAATTTATAAAAGAATAAGGAATAGCAATTCTTACAAATAAAAATAGTGATGCTATTTAATAACTAAATACATCACTATTTTTTTAACAAAACGTAAAAAACATGAAAAAGCCTTACAGCAAGTTATTACAAAATATTTTTTTGTTAATCTTTTTAGTTTTGGCATATTCATGTAATAGCGTTAAAAAAGAAAGAACCTTACTTGCTTCTAATACTGCATATGAAACAAAACATACTTCACAAAAACCAAATATAATAGCAATAATTATTGATGATGCTGGTTATATTGATTTTGGTTTTATGGGAAGTAAAGATTTAGAAACACCAAACATAGATGAACTTGCAAAAAGTGGTGTAGTTTTTACAGATGCTCATGTAAGTTCAACAGTTTGTTGCCCTTCAAGAGCTGGTATTATGACTGGTAGATATCAACAACGTTTTGGTTTTGAAGCCAATCATACAGGAGATAAGCTTTCTGGAGATGTAGGTTTGGCTGATAATATTCCAACAATTGCTGATGAATTCCAAAAAAACAATTACAAAACAACCGCTATTGGAAAATGGCATTTAGGTGCCACTGAGAGTGATCATCCTAACAAAAGAGGTTTTGATGAATTTTATGGTTTTTTAGCAGGTGGAAGATCTTATTTTCCTATCAAAAATCCATCTAAAGAATTAATGTTGCAACAAAATGGTAAAAGAGTAAAGTTTAATGGATATTTAACTGATGTTCTAGGTGATTATTCCGTGAATTTTGTAGAAAAAAATAAAGACAAACCTTTTTTTATGTATTTGGCTTACAATGCAGTTCATACTCCAATGCATGCAAAAAAAGAGCATTTAGAAAAATATAAAAATCATCCTAGAAAAAGATTAGCTGCTATGACTTGGTCTTTAGATGAAAATATAGGGAAATTAATAACCAAACTCAAAGAACTTAAAATTTACGACAATACTCTTATCTATTTTATAAGCGATAATGGTGGCGCAAATAACAACACTGCAAAAAATGGTGTTTTAAAAGGGTGGAAAGGAAACAAATTTGAAGGCGGCCATAGAGTACCTTTTATTGTAAGTTGGCCAAAAGAAATTAAGTCTAACCAAACTTTTAATGGCTTAACGTCTTCTTTAGATATTTTTAAAACTTCAATTGCTGCAGCCAAAATTGAATCTGAAAACACAACAGAATTAGATGGTGTAAACCTTATTCCTTATCTAAAAAAAGAAAAAAAAGGGAATCCTCACAATCAATTATTTTGGAGAAAACTAGAAGAATCTGGAATGCGTTATAACGATTATAAACTCATAAAATTAAAAGGTTATGGTGAGGTTTTATACGATTTATCTAACGATATTTCTGAAACTACAGATTTATCAAAAACTAAAACTGAAACGTTAAAACTATTGAATAATAAACTTTTTCAATGGGAATCTAAGCTAATGCCTCCACTTTGGCAAGAAGACAAAGACTGGATGGATGTTACCTATCATATTCATAAAAGGTTAATGCAAAACAAAGCAGTTTTGTATACCAAACCTGCTAAGAGTATGAAAATCACAAAAAACTAATCAATGAAAAACTTACTTTTATTACTTTCTATTTTTACACTTTTATCATGTAAAAATGGAACTAAAAATGATGAAAAAAATCAAAAAAATGAAATCACAAAAAAACCAAACATCGTTATCTTTTATGTTGATGATTTAGGTTATGGAGATTTAAGTAGTTATGGTGCAAGAGGTATACAAACACCAAATGTAGATAGATTAGCTAATAATGGAATTAAATATACAGATGCTCATAGTTCTGCAGCAACCTGCACACCATCTCGTTATTCTCTATTAACTGGGCAATATGCATTTAGAAATAATGCAGAAATTTTACCTGGAGATGCTCCTTTATTAATAAGTACAGAAATAGAAACTTTACCAAAAATGTTAAAAAAAGCAGGTTACACAACTGCAGTTGTTGGTAAATGGCATTTAGGTTTAGGAAGTGGAGATACTGACTGGAATAAAGAAATTAAACCTGGTCCTTTAGAAATCGGTTTTGACTATAGTTTTCTTTTACCAGCAACTGGAGATAGAGTGCCAACAGTGTTTGTAGAAAATCATAATGCTATTAATTTAGACCCTAAAGATCCTATTCAAATTAGTTATAAAAAACCTTTTCCTGGAGTTAAAACGGGTATAACTAACCC
>JBGCFX010000311.1:0-4612 GCA_045110395.1 Polaribacter sp. | reverse complement strand
TCAAAACTAACAACAACAGTAGCTATGCTAAAAGACATTAGTGTTGGTGGGGGTAGTAGTAAACCAAATGAGTTTATAGAATTTCAAGGTAAATTGTATTTTAATGCTAATGATGGTGTAAATGATAAAGAACTTTGGGTTACAGATGGTACTGCAGCAGGAACAGTAATGGTACAAAATATAAATTCTTCAGGAGATGGTAATCCAAGAGATTTTATAGTATCTAATGACTTATTGTATTTTTCTGCAAATGATGGAATTCATGGAGATGAGTTATGGAAATTCTCTAATAATCCAATTATAGGTTCTTTAGACCCAATTGATAATGGTATAGAAGTTTCTATAGATAGTAAGCTAAAAATAACTTTTAATAAAGATGTTCAAAAAAACAATGGTAATATTACCATTTATGATGCGAGTGATGACAGTGTTGTAGAAACTATAAATATTACAAGTGCTAACATTACAATTAATGGCAGTCAAGTTACAATTGAGCCATCAACAAATTTTACATTAGCAAAGCAATATTATGTTCAAATAGACAATGGAGCAATCAAAGATGTAAACAACACTCTTTTTTCAGGTATTTCAGATAAAACCACTTGGAACTTTGAAACTATTGGGAAACAAAATCAAACCATAACTTTTAATACTGTTCCAGCTAAAAACTTTAGAGATTCAGATTTTCAACTCACAGCTTCAGCAAGTTCTAATTTAGCAGTTTCATATACCAGTTCAAATACAAATGTGGCAACTATTAGTGGAAATACAGTCACCATTATTGGGTCTGGAACTACAACAATTACTGCTTCTCAATTAGGAGATGCAAATTATAATGCAGCAGCAGATGTAACACAAAATTTAACTATAAATAAAATTAACCAAACTATAACTTTTAGTTCATTGATAGGTAAAACCTTTGGAGATACAGATTTTCAGCTCACAGCTACATCAAGTTCTAATTTACCAATTACTTATACCAGTTCTAATACTAATGCTGTAACTATAAGTGGAGATATTGCAACTATAGTTGGTGCTGGTACAACAATTATAACAGCAAGTCAAGTAGGTAATTCAAACTACAATGCCGCAAATAATACTAATCAGATTTTAACAGTTAGTAATGCAAGTCAAACAATAACATTTACCTTAAATTTTACTAATAATAGAGTCTATGGTCAAGCTCCTAGAACTTTAAATGCTTCATCAGATTCAGGTTTGCCAATCACATACACCAGTTCAGATCCCAGTGTTATTGCTGTAAATGGAAATGTAATATCTTTTGTAGGTGTTGGTAATGGAATTATTATTACAGCTAAACAAGCTGGAAATAATAATTATAGTGCAGCTCCAGATGTTACACAAACTATAAATGTATCTAAAGCAGGACAAATAATTACTTTTAATCCACCTACTAACGTAACTTATGGTGGTCAAAATTTCTTTTTAACTGCAACTTCTAATAGTGGAATTCCGATGACTTTTACATCACTTGATTCTAATATTATTACATTAAGTGGAAATGAAGCATTTATTTTAAATGCGGGTTCTACATCTTTACAAGCATCAAATAATGGGAATGCATTTTATATAGCTTATGCTTCTGTAAAAACAATAACTGTAAACAAAGCAAATCAAAGCATAATTTTTAATTCTTTACCAAATGTAGGTGTTAATGATTCAGATTTTAATTTAACAGCTGTTTCAACAGGAGGGTTGCCTGTTTCTTATTCAAGTTCAAACCCAAGTGTGGCTTCTGTAAATGGTAATGTAGTTAGTGTACATTCTTTAGGAACAACAACATTTACAGCGAGCCAAACTGGTAATAACAATTATAATGCTGCATCAAATGTATCTCAAACCTTAACAGTTTCGAATACAGCAAGCATAAATGATTTTGAGAAATTAGCTTTTGAGATTTATCCAAATCCTACTTCTTCAGTATTTCAAATTAAATCAAATTTGACAATAGATAAAGTTGAAATATATAATCTTTTAGGTCAGAAAGTAAAGCAGTTCACTAGTCTTAATAGTAAAGAATTTTCTATAAGTCAATTAAAAAATGGTCTTTATCTAATTAAAATATACACAGAAAAAGGCATTGGAAGTAAAAGAATAATGAAAATAAGTAGGTAGTTTTTGTGAAAAAATTGCTATAAAAATAAAGTATCTCTCCCTTAAAAATAATTAACAATTCTCTTTTTAAGAAGAAAATCAAAAAAAATGAAAGCAAATAAATCTATATTAATAATCTTATTTTTTTTTAGCATAATATCTTATTCTCAAGTAGGTATTGGTACTACAACACCTGTAGCACAATTAGAAGTGAAAGCATCTAATGTTACTACACCTACAAATAAAGATGGAATATTAATACCAAGGATTGATAATTTCCCAACAACAAACCCAACAGCAGCTCAAAATGGAATGATTGTTTTTTTAAACGGAACAGGTATAGGTAAAAACAAATTTTATTATTGGGAACAAGCAACAACTAGTTGGATCCCTTTTGTAAGAGAAATTGATGATTTACGAGATGGGAAATCAAAAGATTTAAAGTCTATTTTTTTAGGTGTTAATGCTGGTTCCTCTTTTACTGGTAGTGGAACCGATCTAATAGGTATTGGTAATAATGCATTACAATCAATCGTTGTTGGTGGATCTTCTGGAGGAACATTTAACCTAGCTTTAGGTAATGATGCTTTACAATTAGTAACAACAGGAGATTCAAACATAGCAATTGGAACTAATGCTTTAAAAAATAACGTCTCAGGTAATCAAAATATAGCAATAGGTACTGACTCTCAAATGAATACAAATGCTAGGCCTTATAATATTTCTATAGGATTTGAGTCTATGAAAGATAATGTTAGTGGAGGAGAAAATACAGCTCTAGGGTCAAATTCTTTAAAAAATAATACAGATGGAGATTTTAATGTTGCTTTAGGTACAACAACATTATTCTCTAATATTGATGGTGATAATAATTTAGCAGTGGGATCCAAATCTCTCAGAAATAAAACTACTGGAGATGGTGATGTTGCTGTTGGTTCTAATGCGTTGCTGAATTCAACTAGTTCTGCCAATAATGTTTCTATAGGTACTAATAGTATGTTAAATTTTGGATCAGGAAATAATAATACAGCTATTGGGTCTCAATCTTTAATGGGAAATGGTTCATCTAGTTTTTCAAGTACTGCCAATGTTGCTGTTGGTTATAGAGCTTTATTTAAAAATTCTATTGGTATTAATAATACTGCAATTGGGTTTAATGCATTTCGTGATAATACAGTAAATAACAATAATGTAGGTATTGGATACTCTGCTTGTCTAACATGTACTAATGCAATAAACACAACTGTTATTGGTGCTAATGCATCAGCTGATGGTACTAATTCTACTGCTATTGGCTATCAAGCATCAGTAACAGCAAATAATACAATACATTTAGGTAATGCGTCAATTACAAAAATAAGTGGGCAAGTTTCATTTACTCCGTTTTCAGATAAAAGAATTAAAGACAATGTTAAAGAAAATGTAGTTGGTTTAGATTTTATCAAAAGATTAAGACCTGTTACGTATAATTTGAATGTTGATAAACAAAATTCCATAATGGGCATAACAGAGACTTCTTCAGATAAAAATAAATATGAATCAGAAAAAATTAGAAGGACAGGTTTTATTGCTCAAGAAGTAGAAATAGCTGCAAAAAAAGTAGGTTATAATTTTAGTGGGGTTTCAAAGCCAAAAAATAGTAAAGATTTATATGGTCTTTCTTATGCAGAATTTGTTGTGCCGCTTGTTAAAGCAGCACAAGAACAATCTTTAGTAATAGAAGATTTATTAGAAAAAGTAAAAGTGCTTACAAAAAGAATAGAAGAATTAGAAAAAAATAAGAAATAATGAAGAGAATTTTCATTTTATATATTCTTATTTCTTCGCTAGCAACTCTTAGTTCTCAAAATATTGTAAACGAAGGTATTTTTAGAATAGAAGGTACTAGCACTGTTGTATCTTTTCTCAATGATTTTACAAATAAGGCAGCAGGAATTCACGAGAATAAAGGAAATCTACATATTTATAAAAACTTTACTAACAATGGTACAATGACTGCAACTGATCCATTAAATGGTAAGACTCATTTTATATCAAACACACAAGCTCAAGAAATAAAAGGTACAATTGCAAATTCTGTTATTTTTAAAAATATGAGGATATTCAAATTAGCAAGTATAACTACACCATCAGCAAATGTTTCAGTTGCAGATGGGTTGGAATTAAGAGTAATGAATGCTCTAGAATTATCTTTAGGGAATTTAAAATTAATTGGCGATTCTCAATTAGTACAAACACATACTGGTGCTAGTCAGGTATCTACATTAGGAACTAGTAAATTATATAAAGATCAGCAAGCAAAAGTACCTTCAGTTTATAGATATCATTATTGGTCATCACCAGTAGTAGAATCAAATAAAACGACATATACACTTGGTAAAGTTCAATCTAGTAATCCTATTGGAGTTTTAAAAGATGGTATTAACCCTATAAGTACATCTTCAGCATTACCACCAGAAATAACTTGGACTACTGGTTTAGATGGTGTTTCTGGAAG
>JBGCFX010000310.1:0-6500 GCA_045110395.1 Polaribacter sp. | reverse complement strand
ACTAATAAAGGTTAAACAATTACTTTGAATATTTATCAAGAATTTTGTTTAGTGATAAAAGATAAATGAATTTGCTACTTTTCCCAAGGTTTACGATTTTTAGCCTTAGGGCCAAATAATTGTTTTCTTGCTTTTGTTTGTACAATTATTTTTGATTTCGACTTTTCTTTTTCCCAAATCTTTTGATTTTTTAATTCTGGCGCTGTCAAATCTTCTTTTTCAAAACTATTTACAATAAGAATTGTTGATGGTTTCTTTTGTTCCCAAATTTTGGCGTTTTTTGCTTTTGGGCCAGTTTTCTTTTTTGTAGATTGAGAAAAAACAGTTTTACATCCTAATACTAATATAGATAAAAATAATATTTTTTTCATAATAGAATTTTAAAATATTTTACTTAAAAGTTTTTTTAAATCCTACACAAATATAAAAAATTAAAGTTTTAATATATGTTAAAAAATAAAAAAAAAATTATTTAAAGTTAATTTAAATAATTATAATCTATTTTAAATTGATAAAAAATGATTATATCATAATATTTAAACTTTATCATATGTTTAAAATGAAAAATAAAACATTAAAATTTTGGATATTTCTCTGCAATTTTATCCAAAGATAAATTGTGAATACTACCCACATGCGAATGTTGTTTTCCTAAATCTGGTTTGTAAGTTCCTTCTTGAACTTGACCACCAATTTTTTGGTACGCTTCTCTAAAAGACATTCCTTCAACCACCAAATTATTTATAGAATCTACCGTAAATAAATATTGATATTTCTCATCATTCAAATCGATATCTTTTACAATTACTTGCTGAATAGAATAGTTAAAAATGTCTAAAATATCTTTTACATCTTCAAAAGCATTGATAATATTTTCTTTCAATAATTGAAAATCTCTGTGATAACCAGTTGGTAAATTATTGGTAATTAGTACCATTTCTGTCTGTAAAGCCTGAATTTTATTACATTTCCCACGAATCAATTCAAAAACATCAGGGTTTTTCTTGTGTGGCATAATGCTACTTCCAGTGGTTAATTCATCAGGAAAAGAAATAAAATTAAAATTCTGACTCATATACAAGCAAACATCCATTGCAAAACGTGACATTGTGTTACATAAGCCACCCAAAGCTGAAGCTATTGAACGCTCACTTTTTCCACGACTTAATTGTGCTGCAACAACATTGTATTTTAAGGTTGCAAAATTGAGTTCTTTGGTCGTTAATTCTCTGTCAATAGGGAAGGAGCTTCCATAACCAGCTGCAGAACCCAATGGATTTTGGTCTACTACTTTTGCGACTGCATTTAGCATATAAACATCGTCAATTAGCAATTCTGCATAGGCAGAAAACCATAATCCAAAAGAACTTGGCATTGCAACTTGTAAATGTGTATAACCAGGTAACAAACTTTCTTTATGCGTTTCTGCTAAACCTAAAAGTGTATCAAAAAGTGTTTTTGTTTTATCATTAATGATCGCCAAGTTCTCTTTATAATACAATTGTAAAGCCACTAAAACTTGGTCATTTCTAGAACGAGCAGTGTGAATTTTCTTACCAACTTCGCCTAATTTATTGGTCAATTCCCATTCAATTTTAGAATGTACATCTTCGAAAGATTCTTCAATGATGAAAGTTCCGTTTTCGATGTCGATTGCTAATTCTTGTAAACCTCTTTTTAAATCAGTTAATTCATCAACAGTAATAATCCCAATTGATTCTAACATAATTGCGTGTGCTAAAGAAGCTTGCACATCATATTTTGCAATATGCATATCAATTTCTCTATCATTACCCACTGTAAAAAGTTCTATTTGTTTGTCTATTGAAAATCCTTTATCCCAAAGTTTCATATGGATGTTGTTTAATTGTGTATTTGTTTAATTGTGTAATTGTTGAGCTATTTTGTGTAAAGTTTATTTGAGTGTTGTCTTTTAAACAATTACACGATTCAACAGTTCCACATATATTTTTACTCCTTCTTCAATTTCTGCCAAATAAATAAATTCATCAGCAGAATGCGAACGTGTGCTATCGCCAGGTCCTAATTTTAAAGATTGGCAAGTTAAACAAGCTTGATCAGATAATGTTGGAGAACCATAGGTTTCTCTTCCCATTTCTATTCCTGCTTTTACCAAATCGTGCTCTACTGAAATTGCAGACGAATTTAGTCGTAAACTTCTTGGAGTTATTTTTGTACAAGGTGATTTTTCTTGTAAAATATCTGCAATTTCTTGATTAGAATATGCATCATTTACACGAACATCAACAACCAAATCTACATGTGCAGGAACCACATTGTGCTGAGAACCTGCTACTATTTGAGTAACCGTCATTTTTACATCACCTAAAGCTACAGAAGGTTTATCAAATTTAAAATCTTTAAACCATTGTAAAACTTCAATCGAATTGTAAATTGAATTGTTGTCATTTGGATGAGCTGCATGACTTGGAGTTCCTTCAATCACAGCATCAAAAACAACCAAACCTTTTTCTGCAACAGCTAAATTCATTAAAGTGGGTTCACCAACAATTGCCACATCAATATGTGGAATAATTGCTAACATAGAATTTAATCCATTTGGACCACTACTTTCTTCTTCAGCAGAAGCAACAATAACGATGTTGTATTTTAAATTTTCTTGCGCATAAAAATAAGTGAAAGTTGCCATTAACGAAACCAAACAACCACCTGCATCATTAGATCCTAAACCATATAGTTTTCCGTCTTTTACAATCGCTTTAAAAGGATCGTTTGTATACGCTGAATTTGGTTTTACAGTATCATGATGTGAGTTTAATAATAGTGTTGGTTTGCTTTCATCAAAATATTTGTTGGTTGCCCAAATATTATTTTTAGTTCTTTGAAATGGAATTTTATTTTCAGTAAACCAGCCTTCAATTAATAACGCTGTGTTTTCTTCTTCGGATGAAAAAGATTGCGTTTCAATCAATTTTTTTAATAATGAAATTGCGTTTTCTGTTAATTTTTCTATACTCATCTTATAAGGTAATTGTAGTAAAATTATCGTGTTCTTTTGTTAGCATATTTGTATTTCCAATATGTACTTTTGATACGCCATTGTTTAGAGCATCAAAACAATTGTCTATTTTAGGAATCATTCCATCAGTAATAATTTTCTGTTCTAATAATTCCTTGTAAGTGTCTGAATTAATGTTTTTTATCACAGAATTTTTATCATTAAAATCTTGTAAAACACCATTCAATTCAAAACAATAATAAATTGATGTTTCGTAAATGTTACTCATACCAACTGCAATTGTGCTTGCAATGGTATCTGCATTTGTGTTAAGTAATTGTCCATTTCCATCGTGAGTTATTGCACAAAAAACAGGAGTAAAATCGGCTTTTATTAATTTGTCAATCGAATTATGAGCTACTTTTTTAACATCACCTACAAAACCAAAATCAATATCTTTTACAGGTCTTTTATCAGATTGAATACTGTTGATATCTGCACCTGTTAAACCAATGGCATCAATTTGTAAAGCTTGTAATTTTGCAACTATATTTTTGTTGACTAAACCTCCATAAACCATTGTAATTACTTCTAAATTTGCTGCATCAGTAATTCGTCTTCCATTTATCATTTTAGATTCAATGCCTAATTTTGACGCAATATGTGTGGCACGTTTTCCTCCTCCATGAACTAGGATTTTTTTTCCTTTTAAATTGGAAAATAATTTTAAAAAAGCATCTAAAGACTTTTCATCTTCGATGATATTTCCACCTATTTTTATGATTGATAGTTTCTCTTTATGCATTTTCCAATATCTTTTTCAATACCAATTGCGCTGCAAAAGTTCTGTTATTAGCTTGTTTAATCACTAAAGAACTATTAGAATCTAAAACAGCATCTTCCACAACCACATTTCTTCTTACAGGCAAACAATGCATAAATTTTGCATCTCCAATCTTCTCTTTGGTAATCATCCAATCTAAATCTGTTTTTAGAACTTTTCCATAATCATCATAAGAACTCCAGTTTTTTGTGTATACAAAATCGGCATCTTTAAACGCTTCTGCTTGATTATGATAAATAGGTGTGTCTTTGGTTATTTCTGGGTTTAAATTATAGCCTTCAGGGTTTACAATTACAAAATCAACATCCATTTTTTGCATTGCTTGTGTAAAACTATTGGCAACTGCATGTGGTAAAGCTTTGATGTGTGGAGCCCAACTTAATACTACTTTTGGTCTCTTTTTTGTTGAATTTTCAGATATTGTAATTGCATCTGTTAAGCCTTGCAAAGGATGCCCAGTTGCACTTTCCATACTTACAATTGGCACAGAAGCAAATTCTACAAATGATTTTAAAACTTGCTCAGATTCATCTTTTGCTTTGTCTGTTAAACTAGGGAAAGCTCTAACTGCAATTATATCACAATATTGAGAAACTACTTGAGCAGCTTCTTTAATATGTTCTGCTGTATTGCCATTCATTACAGTTCCATTTCCAAATTCAATGCCCCATGCATCTCCAGAAACATTCATTACAATAGGATCCATTCCTAGATTTAAAGCCGCTTTTTGTGTGCTTAAACGTGTACGTAAACTTGAATTAAAGAACAATAAGCCTAGTGTTTTGTGTTGCCCTAATTCAATGTTTTTTAAAGGATTTTCTTTAATTTCTTTGGCCTCTTCAATCCAAGAATTGATATTGTTTATGTCTTTTAAGGATGTGTAATGTTTCATTGTTTTCTGTTAAATTGTTTAAGCGTTTAACTGTTTAATAGTTCTGAGTAAATTAAACAGATACACTTTTTTACTTTATTTTAGTAAACGGAACTTTATTTTCAAAAGCATTTGTAATAAAATTATCTTCTAAACCGTTTACAATCCACGTTTCTATATTGGCATTTTTACTTAAAGATGCTGCTTCAATTTTAGATGCCATCCCACCACTTCCATGAGAAGATTTAGAATTGACAACCTCTTGTTTTAAAGCATCAAAATCAGTAACTTCTTCAATGGTTATTGGTGCATTTTTTTTGATAGATTCTTTGGTGTAAATTCCATTGGTATTTGTTGCAATGATTAATAAATCGATACTTAAAAGAGAAGCAGTTAATGCTGCTAATTTGTCGTTATCACCAAATTTTATTTCATCAGTAGCAACTGTATCATTTTCATTAATAATCGGAATGTAATTATTATTAACTAATACTTTAATGGTATTCATAATATTGGTTCTACTTTCTTCCTTTTCAAAATCTGAATAGGAGAGAAGGCATTGAGAACTTAGCAAGCCATATTCTCTAAAAATTTCTTGATAAATTCTTATTAAATGTGGCTGACCAATAGAAGCTAGAGCTTGTTTTACAAAAACTTCCTCTTGTTTGCTCTCTAATTTTACAAACTGTTTTGCAACAGCAATGGCACCAGAACTTACAATAATAAATTCGCAAGTATCTTTGAGTTTTGCAATTTGATTTGCAATATCTTCAATCTTTCCTCTTGAAATATTATTGGTTTCTTTGGTCAATGTATTCGAACCAATTTTTAGTAATATGCGTTTCTTTTTTTGCATTTTAATTTATCTAATATCGTTTCTCACAAAGTCGCGAAGGTGCAAAAGTTTTTTTTAAAACTCTTAACTTCTAACTTGTCCATTTCCGTGAATGTACCATTTATTGGTCACTAAATGTTGTAAACCAATTGGGCCACGTTGATGTAATTTGTCTGTACTAATGGCTAATTCTCCACCCAAACCTAATTGACCACCATCTGTAAATCTTGTAGATGCATTATGATAAACTGCTGCTGTATCTACATTTTCCATAAACACTTTTGCTTCTTCATCATTTTTTGTAATAATTGCAGATGAATGTCCTCCTGAATATTTGTTGATTTTAGCAATTGCATCACTTGTAGAGGCAATTTTACCAATTAAGATTTTATAATCTAAAAACTCTTCGTACCAAATTTCATCCGAAGAAAAGTTTTTAGCTTTTAAAACTTCAATATTAAGATGCGTTAATTTTTCAAGAAGTTCATTTACAAACTCTATTCTATTTGGCAAATTTTCATCAATTAAAACTTTATCAACAGCATTACAAGCAGATATTTTAGATTTTCCGTTTAAAATAATTTTAATTGCAATATCTAGATCTGCTTCTTTAGAGACGAAGACAAAGTTGTTTCCTCGTCCGCTAATAATAACTGGACAAGTAGCATGTTGTTTTACAAAAGCGATCAAACGTTCTCCTCCTCTTGGAACTATTAAATCAACTTTTTGTGTTGGTTTTTCTAAAAACGCTTGTGTTTCTGTTCTGTTGAATTGTAAATACTCAACCCAATCTGTGGAAGCATTATGTTGTTTTAAAGCTTGATGCCATAGATCTACAATCTTTAAATTGGAATTTAAAGATTCTTTTCCTCCTTTTAATAATATTTTATTTCCTGATTTAAAAGCAATTCCTGCTGCCTCAACTGTAACATCTGGTCTAGATTCATAAATAATGAATACCGTTCCAAAA
>JBGCFX010000309.1:0-4675 GCA_045110395.1 Polaribacter sp. | reverse complement strand
ATATAAAACAAATAATTAATTCTTTTACTGATGATAAACAGCAAGAATTTATTCGGTTTTTGAATAAAAAGAACAAAAGAAAAGATGCTAAAAACGTTAAACTTATTCAGTTATTGATGAATGAAAGTTTATCATCAAAAGAAATAAGTTTACAGCTATATAAAAAGGACAATAAGGTTGCATTACACGCTTTAAGAAAGCGATTATTTCAGTCGATTATTGAATTTACAGCCAATATTAATTTGAATGATGAAAATTCTATAGACATTCAATTAATAAAATATATTGTTGCAGCAAGAGCTTTTTTAAAACAAGGTCAGATTAATGTTGGTTACAAAGTTTTGGATAAAGTAGAAATTACCGCGAATGAATTGCAACTTTTTTCAATTTTAAATGAAGTTTATCATACGCAAATTGAATATGCACATCAATATTCTAAAATTAATTTTAATGCCTTAGTTGAAAAGTTTCATACAAATCAAAAACAACATCAATTAGAAGAAAAGTTAAATATTGCATATGCAAAAATTAGAATAACCTTAAATGAAATTCAACATCAACAAAAGGTCATAAACATTAAATCTTTAATAAATAATGTTTTAGATGAAAATTCTATTGTAGTTTCAGAAGGATTATCATTCAAATCATTATATCAAATTATTGAAATTGTGAATATATCAAGCTCACAAAATTTTGAATATTGGAATATTGAATCCTATTTATTAGAGACTTATAATATTGTAAAAACTCATAAAGCAAAAGAAAAACAATTATATTATCATATTAAAATACTTTATTTAATAGCAAATACTTTATTCAGAAATAAAAAATTTACAGCTTCTTTAGAATTTTTAGAATTGATGAACCTTAAGATGTATCAAAATAAAAAAAAATATTTAAAGGAGTTTAATTTAAAAAATCAGTTGTTGTTGGCATTAAACCATAATTACATTGGTAATCAAGTATTTGCTATAAATTTACTAACTCCATTCATCAATAAAAAAAACATAGATTTAGTATCTCAATTAGATATTTATTTAAGTTTAATTGTCTTTTATTCTCAAAAAAATGAGCTAAAAAAAGCACAAAGTTTATTTGCTAAATTCTATCATTCAGATAAGTGGTATATTGAAAAAACAGGCATTGAATGGGTTATTAAAAAAAATCTAATCGAAATTTTATTACAAATTGATTTAGGTAATATCGATATTGTAGATTCTAGAGTATTGAGCTTTAAACGAAGCTATTTTAAACATCTGAAAAAAATAAATCAACAAAAAGTAATCACATATTTAAAGTTAGTAGAAATCTATTATAAAAACCCAGAAAAAGTAACTTCATATGAATTTCACCAAAAAGTAGAAGGCTCTTTTGAATGGATTACGAAAGAAAAAGAAGATATTTTTATGATGAGTTTCTATGCTTGGTTAAAAGCAAAAATGATTAAAAAAGATGTTTACTTGGTAACTTTAGATTTAATCAATCAGTCTGTGGGTTTTTAACTTTAAAAGTTGCAAAAAACATAAAAATTAAAAAAGGTAATAAAAGATAACTTATAAATTTATAAGAACCAAAAGTAGTAAAACAATAACTAAATAAACTTGGTGCAATTGCACTTGCAACAACCAAAAAACTTGCTATTTTCCCTGTAATTTCACCCAAAAACTTACGTCCAAAATATCTAGGCCAAGTTACAGCATTTACAACCGCAAACAAACCACTATACATACCTAAACCTACAATTAAAAAATAAATTCCATATGAGTTCGACAATGTAAGTAAACCATAAGTTGCTAAAAATCCACTAAAAATCATTACAAATAAATAGATTTTATGCGCAATATAATCACTCAAAATATTAGCAATGGTAGATACTGAAATTGCAATTAATGAAATTGGTAAAAAAATGGAAATAGCTTCTGCTCTTGTAAATGAATTGGATTCAAAAATAGAAACAACATGAAATGTAAAACCAGTAATTAAAAAACTACTAAATGATAATGCTAAGCCAAACATCCAAAATGCTCTGGTTTTTTTAGCATCAATTAAGTTATAATTGATTTCTTTAGAGATTGTGTTTTTTTTGATTTTATCACTTTTAAATCCATCTGGAAGTAAACCAAAATCTTCTGGTTTATTTCTATAAAATTGTAATACAAAGAAGCTAAATATTAACAAACATAGTGCTAAAATTTGCCAACTGAATTCCCATCCATTATTATCAATTAAATAATTTATGAAGATTGGAGAGCTTGAAAATCCTAGTGAAATGGCAATACTGCTAATGGAATTAACCTTTCCTCGGTTTTTATCAAACCACATCATAATCATATTTCTTGAGGACATTGTTAACACTCCTTGTCCTGAAAAACGGATTAAAAAAAACAAGAAACACAGTAAAATAAAAGGGATTACCCAAGATTCTGAATGGAATCTGTTTTGAATGGAATCTGTTATTTTTTCAGCAAAAGAAAATACGAGTAAGGTAATTCCCAATAAGAAAGCAGCTAAAAAAGCAACAATTCTTGCTCCAAACTTATCAAATAATCGCCCAGCTTTGGTTACAAAAAAGGCACTTATTAAAGTGCCAATCATATATGCATTGCTAAACTGATTTCGAGTTAAATTTAGTGCATCTTTTACTGGATCTGTAAATACAGATACACCTACAGTTTGCCCAGGAATACTGAATAAGACACCAATGCTACCAAAAATTAAAACAATGTATCCATAGAAAAATGGAAACTTTTTAGGATTGATAAAAGAATACTTATTTGGGTTCATTTTAAATGATAAAAAGATTCCGGTTTTGGTAAGAATTAAAACTCTATTTCTGTCTCTTTTTTAATTCAGCTTCAATATCTTTAAGCGTAAATCCTTTAGCTTGTAATAACATTAAATAGTGAAACATCAAATCTGCAGATTCATATAAGAACAACTCATCATTGTTATCCATAGCTTCAATTACAGTTTCTACAGCCTCCTCACCTACTTTTTGGGCTACTTTATTTATTCCTTTAGAAAATAAAGAAGCAACGTACGATTTTTGAGTGTCTTTATTTGCTACTCTTTCTGTAATTACATTTTCTAAAGTTGAAAAGAAACCATAATTTGATGTATTAGCCTCTTTCCAACAAGTATCAGTTCCTGTATGACAGGTTGGCCCATTAGGATTTACAGAAACCAACAAAGTATCATTATCACAATCTAATTTTATCTCGACTAAATTCAACACATTTCCACTTTCTTCACCTTTTGTCCACAAACGCTTTTTAGTTCTGCTGAAAAAAGTGACTAATTTAGTTTCTTGTGTTTTAACGAAAGCTTCTTCATTCATATAACCCAACATCAAAACATTTTTTGTTGTTGCATCTTGAATGATTGCAGGTACTAATCCGTCGTTATTTTTATTGAAATCGATGTTCATAATTATAGTTGTTGGTTTTTGGTTGTTAGTTTTTGGTTTTGACCGATAATACTAATAACCAGCAACCATTAACTAAAAACCAATTTACATCCTTACTGGAATATTATTATTCTTTAATTCTTGTTTTAATTCCATAATCGGAATTTCTCCAAAGTGAAAAACACTTGCTGCTAAAGCTGCGTCTGCTTTTCCCTCTTTAAATGTATCTACAAAATGTTGTACAGTTCCTGCACCTCCAGAAGCAATTATTGGAATATTTAACAATTCTGATAAATGTGCCAAAGCTTCATTTGCAAAACCAGTTTTTGTTCCATCGTGATTCATAGATGTGAATAAAATTTCACCTGCTCCACGTTCTTCTACTTCTTTTGCCCAGTCAAAAAGATTCAATTCTGTAGGAATTGTTCCTCCAGCCAAATGTACAAACCATTCTCCATCAATTTGTTTTGCATCAATTGCAACAACTACACATTGACTTCCGAATTTCTCTGCTAATTCATTTACTAAATCAGGCCTTTTTACTGCTGATGAGTTGATAGATACTTTATCTGCTCCCCATTTTAATAATTCATTTACGTTTTCTACTGATGAAATTCCTCCACCAACTGTAAATGGTATATTTACTTGTTCAGCAACTTGATGCACCATTTCTATCATTGTCTTTCTACCTTCTAAAGTGGCAGAAATATCTAAGAAAACCAATTCATCTGCTCCAAGTTCTGCATATTGTTTTGCTAAAACTACAGGATCTCCAGCATCAATTAAATTAACGAAATTAACACCTTTTACAGTTCTTCCGTTTTTAATATCTAAACAAGGAATTATTCTTTTTGTTAACATTTTATTGACTAATTATAAAATTTTCTAATTGTTTTAAGCTGATTTTATTCTCATAAATAGCTTTTCCTATAATTACACCTTCACAACCATTTTCTGCTAATCTTGGAAGTTCATCAAATGTTGAAATTCCTCCTGAAGCAATTAGTTTTAAATCTTTTACTTCAGATAAAATATCTTTATAAATATCAAAACTTGGTCCTTGTAACATACCATCTTTAGAAATATCTGTACAAATTACATATTGAATTCCTTTTTTCTGATATTGAGTAATAAAAGGAATTAATTCCAAAGAGCTTTCTTCTTGCCAACCATTTGTTGCTATTTTTCCCCCAGAATTATCAGGATAAAAATCTGCGCCTAAAATGATTTTTTCTGAACCATATTTAGCAATCCAACTTTCAAAAATAT
>JBGCFX010000308.1:0-3793 GCA_045110395.1 Polaribacter sp. | reverse complement strand
TTTTGGTCCGCAGCATCCTGCAGCCCACGGGGTTTTGAGACTTATATTACAATTAGATGGTGAATTGATAGAAAAAAATGATATACACATTGGTTTATTACACAGAGGATCTGAAAAATTAATTGAAGACAAGATTTATTTGCATTCCTTACCTTATTTTGATAGGATGGATTACGTATCTATGCTTGTTCAAGAACATGCATATTGTTTAGCAATTGAAAGGTTAATAAATACCGTTAGTTATTCAGCAACATTTGTTCAAATTAGGACATTATATGATGAATTAACCCGTATATTAAACCATATGTTAGCAATCTCATGCCATGCACTAGATGTAGGTAGTATGTCTTCAATATTTTGAATGTTTGAAGAAAGGGAAAAAATTATGGAATTTTATGAAAGAGTTTGTGGTGCAAGAATGCATGCTGCATTTTATAGACCAAATGAGGTAAATTTAACATTTTTTTCAAATTCTTTGATATACGATATATCAAATTTTTTAAAAAATTGTTTTATTACTTTAAATGAAGTGCACAACGTACTTTCTTTTAATAAGATATGGAAACAACGTTTGGTGAATATAGGTGTATACGGTACTGAAACCTGTATAAATTACGGTTTAACAGGAGTTATGGCTAGGTGTACAGGTTTAAAAAGAGACCTGAGGTTAGATATTTATGATACGTATGCAAACTACGGTTATTTAAATTTTAAAAGTTATATAGGGCAACATGGTGATTCATACGATAGGTTCTTACTTAGAATGGCTGAAATGCTTGAAAGTTTAAACATAATAAACCAATGTTTGTATAAACTAGGATCTTTAAAAAAAACAAAAATTAAATCAAAAAAAAAATTAAACAGTAAATCACATAATTTGTTGTACTATCTGAATAAAAATAATTACTCTTTAGAAAAAGTAACTCAACCCTACGACAAAATGGAAAACCTAATTAACCACTTTAAATATTGGAGTGAAGGTTTTCCAGTAGATTCCGGGTATTCTTACGCAGCTGTTGAATCACCAAAGGGTGAATTTGGAGTTTCTTTATTCTCCGACAATTCAACAAAACCGTATAGATGTAAGGTAAGATCACCCGCATACCATCACCTACAAGTTTTACCAAAGTTATCAAAAGGACACTTTTTAGCCGATTTAGTTACTTTAATAGGAACCGTAGACATTGTTTTTGGAGAAATTGATAGGTAATGCTTAGAAAAAAATTAATAAATAATTATTATAATAGAATAATAAGGTTAAAATTTATTAGATATGAAAAAAAAAAAAAGGATGTTAAAAAGTATTATACAAAATCAAAAAGTTAAACCATTTATAAGAGCATATGCTATATACAATTTATTAAAACTACGTAATAAAACTTATCTTGTAAGACAATATTCTGTTTGTTTTGAGAGTGGGAAAATAAAAAGTCAAATTAATCAATTTAATAGGTCAAGACAAATAACTAAACAATTTGGATTATCTAATAAATTACCGGGAGTGAACGTAAAATCATGGTAAGACAAATTTTTATAATTAATTTATTAACCGCTATGAAACACAATAAACGAAGTTTTAATAGTCCTTACAATAAGGAAGTTATAAATCTAATACCACTTTTAATAAAATTTAACATTATTTTAAGTGTATCTAAATTAAAATTAAACAGATACGATAGAATACTTGTATATATAAACATGAGTGCAAACAGTTTGTTTACTTTAAAGATTAAGAATATGTGTAGTAGAAAAAAAATTAGAAATTGACCAGTATCTGTATTAATAAAAAATGCTCAGAGAAATAATACGTATATATTAAAAACTGAATTTGGTTATAAAGATTCAAGCTTTTGTATAAAAAATAGAATTGGGGGAACAACAATATTACAAATTAAGTGTTAAACTCACTTTTAATAACACTACCAAGATCAGTAAATGTAAAAATATATAAAAAAATAGGAGAGGTTGGTTCAAATATTACACTATATACAAAAAAATTAAATATTAGTTTTAACATCAATAACAAAATAATAAATTACAGTGTTGGTACCCACTCATTTTACTGTACAGCAAAAAAAATCAAAGGGGTTGGTTATTTTTTAAGAAAGTTTATAAAAATAAAACAATTTTTTTTTTTTTAATTTGTTGAAAAAAATTTAAAATCGCTTACACAGGTAAGGGGTACAGGATAAAAAAATATCCGAGGATAAATGTTTTAGATTTTACTTTTGGGTCTTGTCATTTTGTAAAAACCTTTATACCAAATTATAAGCTAAAACTAAAAAAGAAAAAGGGTGTAATTATTTATTATAGGCATCCATTTAGTTTAAAAAAAAATTTTGAGGATATATGCAACATTAGGTTAATAAATTTATATACTCAAAGAGGTTTAAGAAGTTCAAACCAAATTGTTTATAGAAAACCTAAAAATAAAGCCGTATACATATAAAAAAAATACATGGGTAATAAAAATATCTTTCTGATAAAAAATTTTAATATACTAAAAAAAAAGAGAGCCCTAATACGCCTGTATGCGTATTTATTGTTGTAAACTCATATGTATTTTTATACATTTTTGAAGTTAAACTGTGTAACTTATTTTTACATACAAAATTACGGGTTTTTGCATTTCCAGCAACACCGATCTTACCTCAAATAACGCACCTATACCCATAACATCTAAGATAATAGAAGTAAGGAGATATAGATTTTCTTAAAATAACTCTCAGGGCTATTAAAAATAACTTTTGTTTTCTTCATTTTATCCTCTCCATAGTTCTTTTTATTCATAGAACTAAAAACAGCAGGTCTTTTGATTTAAATGATAACCAAATTATAAAAAGCATTTCGCGCAAAAAAAAACCATTTCCTATTTTTCGTTGAAAATAATAAATTTTTTTAAGTTGTTGTTTTAAGGGCCTGCTTAATTTTTTGTTTTTGAAGCATCTAAGTGATATTATAAATTTAGTCTTTAGTGTATTTTCTAAAAATTGTATTATAAAAAAAGAAAAGAATTTAACGAAATGAAGATATCTGCGTTTTTTTTGGGTCATAAAAAGTTTAGTACTGAATTTTTTATTTATTAAATCGGGGAAGTAATAATTGTTATACCTTTTGTTTAATTTAATAAAAAATAATAGGTATTTTGATTTTTTAAAAAAATTTTGAGTTATTTTTTTAACAAAAAACTTTAAATTATTATATTTTTTATGTTTTTTTAAAATCTTACGCATAAAAAATTTTTTAAACTTCCGTTTACGTAAAATATGATTTTGTAATTTTTTTCAAAGTAAGGTGTAAAAGTAAAATAGAGACTTCATTGATATTTGTTTTTTAGACTTTACTTTAAGGTAAAACCTATGTTTGGTATCTTTTTTTATAAATAATGTTCTTAAAGATCGTCGTTTTGACACTTTTTTTTTTCGAAATCTTCTTCTACGTCTAGAAAATTTTTTTGCAAAAATTCAAATAAAAAATTTTTTTAATTTTGATACAGTTGCTTTAAAAAAAAAAAATAAACCAAATGAAAAAAAATTTTCAGGAAAAAAAAAATTTTTTATAAGACTGAAGCTGAATGAATAAAATATTGAAAAAAGATTATAAAAAAATAAGGTTTTTAAAAAAAAACTAAACTTTAATTTTAACCTTAAGCTTATTTTTTTAAAAAAATTTGTAAAAATATTGTAAACAAAATTTGATTATAGCGAAAGCAATACGTGTTTTTTTTTTTTTAGAGAGCTTCTTATTTTAGACAATCTAAATACATTTGATACCTTGTTAAAAAAAAATGACC
>JBGCFX010000307.1:0-7165 GCA_045110395.1 Polaribacter sp. | reverse complement strand
TTAAGTTAGAATCTAATAGAGTTTCTGTATGATGATAATCTGCGCCACTCAATACTAGATTTGTATCAATTGTTTTTCTGTTTACAAGTAAACCTTTTACTTTTTTTTGATCATCATCTAAATCTTTTCTACGTTTGCATTTACTTGAAAATGTACACCTAAGCTTGTGGCTAAAGTAACCATTCCTTCAATAACTTTATACATTCCTCCTCTTGGATGCCAAGTGCCTAAACCAAAATCTGCATAATTCATAAAATTATAAAAAGCTGGAGTATTGCTAGGTTTAGCACCTAAAAACAAAACAGGAAATTCTAAAATTTGTATTAATTTAGGACTCTTAATATTTTTTCTAACTTGTTTTCTTATAGTTGAAAAAAACTGAGAAACTCTTGCTATTGTTTTTGTTGTTACCAATTCTAAAGGTGAGATTCCTGGTCTGTAAACCAAATCTAAAATAGCAGTTTCATAATTTGATTTTGCTGAATCTAAAAAAGTTTTTAAATGCTTAGCACTTCCTTTCTCTTCTTCCTCAAACATTTTATAAATATCGTCTAATTCATCAGAAATTTTTAGAGAAGAATTTTCGCCAAAATAAACTTCATAACCAGGGCTTAATTTGTCTAACGTATAATAATCTGAAGGTTTCTTGCCAAAATCTGCGAAAAAACGCTCAAAAACATCTGGCATCCAATACCAAGAAGGTCCTAAATCGAATGTAAAACCGTCTTTTTTATATTGTCTTGCTCTACCACCTAAAGTACTATTTTTCTCGAAAACAGTAACTTGATAACCTTGTTTTGCTAAGTAGCAAGCTGATGATAATGCAGAAAAACCTGAGCCAATTATGTGTATGTTTTTACTCATAAAAATTTTTGTTCAACAAATATACTAAAACATCAAACAAATAAATAAAAGAAGATAAAAATTATAATTCTTTTAACAAGTCAGACACTGTTTTATGAAGCACAATCTCAGAATCGTATTTAGTTGTATCTATCATATCAGTTTTTCTACCAATAGCAATTAAATTATGATTTGTAGATTTTAATATGGAGTCTATTTCTTTAAAATATCCCTCAATCTTATCATCATAAGGCATAACTGTCATAGAAGTTACAAAAGAAATTTGCCTTCCATTCTTAAAAAAGTAATTCAAATTATCTAATGGCAAACTTTGCCCTAAGTAAATTGTGTGATTTCCTCTTAAAACCAATTCGTAATTTAAGTACAATAAACCCAATTCATGAATCTCATTTTCGGGTAGAAATAGCACGTACGTTTTGTTAGAATTAGAAACACTATACTGCAACTTTTCAGTATTAATTTGAATTTTCTGAGCGATTAAATTAGAAATAAAATGTTCATGGGCTGGTAAAAGGGTATCAGTTTGCCACATTAAGCCAATATCTGCTAAAAAAGGAATAAAAATATCTTTAAAAATTTCTCTAAACGTTTTTTTATGCAAAAGTTTATGATAGGTATTGTTAAACAAAACTTTATCAAACTGAAACATAGACAATTTAAAAGAATTTATGGCTTCATCATTAATACCAGAATTAAAAGCCAATTCTCTAGATTGCAGCAACAATTCATCTTCTGACATTTTTGCAATCTTAGAAATTTTAAAATTGTTATTGTTTAACAAAACAATGTTTAAAAGCTTCTGAACGCTATCATTAGAGTAATACCTAATATTTGTACTTGTTCTTTTTGGTTGTAATAAATCGTATCTTTTTTCCCAAATACGAATGGTATGTGCTTTGATACCAGAAATATTTTCAAGGTCTTTTATGGTAAAATCTTGCTTAATATTGTTCAATTTATTTAATTTTGAGTCGAACAAATCTATAAAAAATTAATCTATTAAAAATAATTTTAGCAAAAATGTAACATTTTCTACATTTACGCTACTTATAAACAAACTAACTAATTACTCAAGTGCAAAAAGATTTAGAGACGAAATTTTTATCGGACTTTGAACAAAATCAGAATATAGCTCATAAAATTTGTAGATTATATACTACAAACCAAAGTGCTCATAATGATTTGTTTCAAGAAATAACCATTCAGCTTTGGAAAAACTACCCAAAGTTTAGAGGAGATTCTAAATTTAGTACTTGGATGTATAGAGTTGCATTAAATACTGCGATTTCCTTGTATAGAAAATCGACAAGAAAAGTAAAAACACAAGATATTAGTGATTTTGCATATAAAATTAAAGCAACAGATTATGATGATACAGAAGAATTACAATTAAAAGCATTGTATAAAGCTGTGCATAAATTAAATGATATAGACAAGGCACTTATTTTCTTGTATTTAGAAGATAAACCTTATAAAGAAATATCTGAAACCTTAGGAATTAGCTCTGTAAATGCAAGAGTAAAAATGAACAGGGCAAAAGAAAAATTAAAAAACATACTAAACCCATAATTATGGATGTATTAGATAATTACAAGAAAGTCTGGGTGAATCAACCAGAAGAAGTGACTAAGTTTTCTCCCAGAGAAATTTACAAAATGGCTCATGCAAAATCATCATCTATTGTAAAATGGATTTTTATTGTTGGTATTTTAGAACTCCTTTTTTGGGCAGGTTTAAATTTATTTGTGCCTGAGAGTTTTTATAAAGTATATGAAGACTTAAATTTAACAACATTTGTAAATATTTTTATGGTATTACATTATGTTGTAATTGTATTTTTCTTAATCTTATTTTACAAAAACTATAAAAATATATCTATCATAGATAATACAAAAAAACTGATTAAAGGTATTTTAAATATTAGAAAAACAGTTAAATATTACGTGTTTTACAATTTAGCAACTGTATTTCTAGTAAGTATTATCGTAAATATTATTATGTTTTCTGATACAGATAAGCTAGTTGAAATTATGAACCCTAATAATTTAGCAATGGATATTAATCAGCTTATAAAAATATCTGTTATTAGTCAAATAATAGCTTTAGTTATTATTTTGGTGTTGCTTTGGTTGTTCTACAAATTAGTTTACGGAATATTATTAAAAAAATTAAATAGAAATTACAAAGAATTGTCTAAATTAGACAACGTAAATTAAATTATTTTATGAAAAAGTTTTTTCTATTTTTATTTTTAAGTTGTTCTTTAACAACATTTTCTCAACAAAAATCAGATTTTTGGGACAATGTTCGTTTTGGTGGTGGTTTTACTTTGGGTTTTGGTTCTCAAACTACGATTGGTATTTCTCCAAGTGCAGTTTACGATTTTAACAATGGTTTTTCTTTGGGTACAGGTTTGACTTATATTTATAGTGAAATAGGAAGTTTTACAACCAATGTTTACGGTGCAAGTTTAATTTCTTTGTATCAAATACCTCATGTAGGTATTCAACTTTCTGGAGAATTTGAACAAAATTTTGCAAAACAAACTGACAGTTTTGGTTCTGTAAACACTAATTTTCCTGCTTTATATTTAGGAGCAGCATATAACCAAGGACGATTCGCTTTTGGTTTTAGATATGATGTTTTGTATGATGAAAGAAGTGTATATGCTTCTGCATTTTCGCCAATTGTACGTTTTTACTTTTAGAAATTTTGTAGTTCCTTTAACAAAATTTCATGCATTTCATTTGTATAATCTAAATGTGTAACAATACGTATTCTTCCTTCACCCATTGGTGTTAATAAAATATTCTTTGCTGCCATTTTGTTAATAAAATTATCAGCACCAATATTTTCATCAACATAAAAGATTAAAATATTAGTCTCTACAGGTTCTATTTTAGTAACGTAAGAACAACTTTTTAAAATGGCTGCAATTTCTTTTGCTTTTAAATGATCTTCTGCCAATCTTTGTATGTGATTATCTAATGCATAAATTCCTGCAGCTGCTAAAAAACCAACTTGCCTCATTGCACCACCAAATAGTTTTCTAATTCTTAATGCTTTTGCAATATGTTGTTTAGAACCTAATAAAATAGAACCAATGGGTGCTCCTAATCCTTTTGATAAACAGATAGAAATCGTGTCAAATAATTGTCCATATTGTTTTGGAGATTCATTTTTGGCAACCAAAGCATTAAATAAACGTGCCCCATCTAAATGAAAAGCCAAGTTATTTTCTTTCGATATTTTTTGTAGCTTTTCTAATTCAGAAAAATCCCAGCAAGCTCCTCCTCCTTTATTTGTTGTATTTTCTATACAAACCAATCTTGAATATGGAACGTGAATGTCTGAACGACCTGCAACAGCTTCTTGTAATTGTACTGCTGTAAACATTCCTCTATTTCCGTCAATTAATTTACAGGTTACACCAGAGTTAAAAGCAGCTCCTCCACCTTCGTAATTATAAACGTGTGCATATTTATCACAAATTAATTTATCTCCTGGTTGTGTATGTAATTTTATGGCTGTTTGGTTTGCCATTGTTCCAGATGGAAAAAAAAGTGCATCTTCCATTCCGAACATTTTCGCAGTTTTTTCTTGCAATTCATTAACTGTTGGATCATTTTTAAAAACATCATCACCAACTTTAGCGTTCATCATTGCTTCCAACATTCCTTTTGTTGGTCTGGTTACTGTATCTGAGATTAAATCAATTATCATATAATAAATTTCTTAATATTTTTTCTTCTTTTGGAGATTTCAAAATTAACCATTCTTTATGAGAAAATAAGTTTTCTTTCCAATGATGCATTCTTTTTTTTCTATGCCAATAGGTTTTAAAAATCCAAAGAAATAAACTTTCTTTTGAAAACGTTTTCCTTAAGGATTCATAATTTTCTCCACAGCATTTTTCTTTTAAAAAAACTCTTCTATAAGTCCTTATAAAATATCTTCTTAAAATTAAATTTAAAGGATAATCTAGCCAAACAATTAAAGTTGTTTCTTGCCAAACTGTATCTTTTAATAAGGTTTGATAACTGCCAGTCACAATCCATTCATCATATTTATTAGTTTCAGCAATCACATCTTTTACAAACTCATCATTGTCTTTTTCTACCCAATTTGGCAGAAAATGAATATCGTCTAAATCTATTTGTTTTATAGAAAATTCTTTCGCTAATTTTTTACCTAAAGTTGTTTTTCCTGTACAAGTTGTTCCTGTGATTATTATTTTTCTATTCATTAGAATATTTTTTGACACGGATTACACAGATTTTCACTAATAAAAACTTAAACCACAAACAAACTCAACTTTCCCCTTTGGGGAAATGTCTGAAAGACAAAGGGGATTCTAATTCCCAATAGGAGAGCCATCAGGAATTTTTGGCGCTCTTGTTTTCTTAAATGAAGTTGGGTTTTTTAAATATCCATCAATCATTTTTACCATAGCTGCATCATAAATTTTCTGAACTCCATCTGATTTTTTATTTTTTAAAATCGATTTTATTTCATCCAATTTAAACAACACAATCGCATTTACTTGTTTGTATTGATTTTTATATGCTCCTAAATAAAATAATTGTTCTAAAACCTTTGTGTTAATTACATTTTGTAACTCTTGATAATACCCATCTTTATGTGTTTTTTTGATGGTTTTAGTAACCAACTCATCAATTAACTCATCTAAACCTAATTGTCTTTTATTTAAACTTTTATGTGCAATCAACCTTGACATTCTTTGCGGATTTAACAATAAATTCAAAGTCATTTCAGATGCAGTTTCTACAGCAGAAAAAGCATCAAAAGCTACCCCTAATTTACTGTTAAAAGATTCTCTTGTTCTGTAATATCCATAAGCTCTTGGTGGAAATAATTCTAATTTTTCTCTCGGAATTGCAATTTCATCTACAGCAATTGTTTTTAAAACTGCTTGTAAAGCAATTCTTTCTGTAGTTCCTGATACTCTTTTTACCACAGTTTGGTTTCCTCCTTTTACTGCATAAGAATAATCTAAACCACCAATTAATTTTGTTGTTGCTTCTGTTTGAAAACGATGTAAAAAATACAATGGCACAAAGACATCTTCTAACACAGAATAAGGTTGATTTGTCTTTATATTATCAGTAGAAAAATTAGCAATTGCAGTTTTTCTAACTTTTAATAAATTGTATAATTCATCGTGAATGTTACCTCCATTATCCCATAAATGAGCTGTGGCACTTGCACTTCCTTGAGGTCTTGCATCAGAATCTGACAAGTATTTTAAACCACTTGCATAAGCATCCACTAAAATTTTATTTAAAGCTGTATCTTCATTAGTTCCTTTTGCAAAATCTTGATAAGAATAGGCAACTATTACTTTATCCCAAGCTCCAATTTTAGTATCATAAGCATCAGAAAAATCTATTTTACCATTATTTAATGTAAATTTTGGATGTGGATAATCCATCACAGAAGCTCTTCCATTTGTACTTGCTGCAAAATTGTGTGAAAATCCTAAAGTATGCCCAATTTCGTGTGCAGACAATTGTCTAATTCTTGCAATTGCCATTTGAAGTGCAAACTCATCATCAACTGTATTATTTTTAAAAGGTGCTTGTAAAGCTTGGGCAATTAAATAATCTTGACGAATTCGCAAACTTCCTAAACTTACATGTCCTTTTATAATTTCGCCAGTTCTTGGGTCAGAAATACTAGCTCCATAACTCCAACCTCTTGTAGATCTGTGAACCCATTGCACAACATTATATCTTATATCTAACATATCTGCACCTTCAGGTAACATTTTAAATTGAAAAGCGTCTTTGTAACCAGCAGCTTCAAAAGCTTGATTCCACCAACGTCCACCATCTCACAATGCACTTCTTACAGGTTCTGGAGTTCCTCTATCTAAATAATAAATAATAGGTTCAACAGCTTCTGAAATTGCAGCTTCTGGATTTTTCTTTTCCAGTCGATGACGATAAATAAATCTTTTTGTAATCGATTCGTTTACAGGTGTAGAGTAATCTAAATAACTCATTTGCCAAGAACCAGAACGTGGATCGTATTTTCTTGGTTTGTATTTATTATCTGGTAATTCTACAAAAGAATGATGCTGATTTACAGTAACTGCACTCGCATCTGGAGTTACACTTCTTATATTTCTACCTTTTGGAGTTCCTTTAAAGGTTAACATTACATCAAATTCTACATTTTTAGGAAACGCTTTTGTACGCTCTAAATTAAAAGCGCTTCTACTTTTATCTAAACTATAATTACCTTCATTATTTCTGGCTAAAGTTCTAGAAACGCCATG
>JBGCFX010000306.1:0-2687 GCA_045110395.1 Polaribacter sp. | reverse complement strand
CATCCAAATGGCACATTACAAAAAGAAGGACACTACAAAAACGATAAACCAATTAAATATTGGTATTTTTATCGCGACAATTCCACCAAAGAAAAAGAAGGACATTTTGTAGATGGAAAGAAAAACAAATGGTGGCTTTTTTATGATGAAAACGAAATTGTTAATCATAAATGTCAGTTAAAAGACAATCAAAAAAACGGCTATTGTCTTATGTATAAAGATGCAAAAATTGTAAGTGCAGAAAAATACAAAAAAGGCAAGAAAGTTGGCGAATGGACAGATTTAAAAAGTTTTAAAAAAGAAAATAAATTGTCTGACCTTCGTGGATAATTCAAACATTAAGATACAATCATTGGACATTAAAATACCAAATGCTAGCATATCTGTAATCATTCCAGCATATAATGAAGAAGATTCTATAGCTAGTGTGATTCACGAAATTCCTAAAACAGTACACGAAGTTATTGTCGTTAGTAATAATTCTACTGACGATACTGAGAAAAATGCAAGCGCTGCTGGAGCAACAGTACTAACCGAATCTAGAAAAGGTTATGGTTATGCATGTTTAAAAGGAATGGATTATATTGCTGCGAAAACAGATAAACCAGATATCATCGTGTTTTTAGATGGTGATTATTCTGATTATCCTGAAGAGCTCACAAAGATTGTAGCGCCAATTCTTGAAAAAGATATTGATTTTGTGATTGGATCTAGAGTTAAAGAACTGCGTGAAGCTGGTTCCATGACACCACAACAAGTATTGGGAAATTGGTTGGCTACTTTTTTAATGAAACTCTTTTTTGGTGCAACATTTACAGATTTAGGACCTTTTAGAGCCATTAAATACCAGAAGCTTTTAGCTTTAAATATGGAAGACAAAACCTATGGTTGGACCGTAGAAATGCAGTTAAAAGCATTAAAGCAAAAAATGTCTTATACCGAAGTTGCAGTACGTTACAAAAAGAGAATTGGTGTGTCAAAAGTTTCAGGAACCGTAAAAGGTACTATATTTGCAGGCATAAAAATTTTGGGTTGGATCTTTAAATATAGTTTTAAATAAGATGGAGTTTGATGCGGATTTTTTTAAACTAACGCTTTCCTTTATTGTGATGGCAATTTATTCTATTGCCCTAATTTTAATATTGATGTACAGTTTAGCACAGCTAAACTTACTTATCAACTACTTAAAATCAAGGAAGCAGGAAGAGCAATGTCCTACTTATGATTTAAGTAATCCTGAAGAAATTCCTTATGTGACTATTCAGCTTCCAGTATTCAACGAAATGTATGTAATGGATCGTTTGCTGAGTAATATTGCAGAATTAGAATATCCAAAAGACAAGCTGGAAATACAAGTTTTAGACGATTCTACTGATGAAACTGTAAAAACTACCGCAGAAAAAATCAGCGAACTACAAAAAACTGGCCTCGATATTCAGCATATTTGTAGAGAAAACAGACAAGGTTTTAAAGCTGGTGCACTTAAAGAAGGTTTAACCATTGCCAAAGGAAACTTTATTGCCATTTTTGATGCAGATTTTCTTCCCAAAAAAGATTGGTTAAAACTAACAATTCCTTATTTTAAAAATGAAGAAATTGGCGTAGTTCAAACACGTTGGGGACATATTAATAGAGATTATTCATTGCTTACCAAAATACAAGCCTTTGCTTTAGATGCACATTTTACCTTAGAACAAGTTGGTAGAAATTCAAAAGGTCATTTTATTAATTTTAATGGAACTGCTGGAATTTGGCGTAAAGAATGTATTCTTGATGCTGGAAATTGGGAAGGCGATACATTAACTGAAGATTTAGATTTAAGTTATAGAGCGCAATTAAAAAATTGGAAATTTAAATATTTAGAAGATGTTGAAACTCCTGCAGAACTTCCTGTAGTAATTAGTGCTGCGCGTTCACAACAATTTCGTTGGAATAAAGGTGGCGCAGAGAATTTTCAAAAAATGGTGAAAAAGGTAATTACTTCTGATACCATTTCTTTTAAAACAAAAATTCATGGAATTTTACACTTGCTAAATAGTACGATGTTCTTAAACGTACTTATTGTTGGTGTATTGAGTATTCCAATGTTATACATTAAAAACACCTATGGTCATTTAAGCTTATATTTCACCATTTCAAGTTTCTTCATTGTAAGTACGATTATCTTTTTTATCTGCTTTTGGTATCCATTTAAGCGTGTTCAAGGAGGCGGATTTATGAATTTTATTGATTATGTAAAGATGTTTTTTACCTTCTTTTCTGTAGCGATGGGATTCTCTGCACATAATTCTGTTGCGGTTATCGAAGGACATATTGGAAAGCGTAGTGAGTTTGTACGAACACCAAAATTCAATATTAAAACCTTAAAAGATTCTTGGAAGAATAATAAATACATCAAGAAAAAAATATCTACCAATACTATTGTGGAAGCCTTACTAATGATTTATTTCTTATTCGGAATGTACAGTGCGTATCCATTGAATGACTTTGGATTGTTTCCGTTTCACTTGATGTTATTTTTAGGTTTCGCTTTTGTATTCTTCAATTCAATACGAAGCAAAGTGTGATTGAAAACTTATGGAAATATCATAAAAATTCCATAGGCCTTATTTTTATAAGCTGCATCGTATATTTTTATATTGGATATGGTTTAGAGCGTTCAAATTTTATTGCTCTATTTAGTATGT
>JBGCFX010000305.1:0-13684 GCA_045110395.1 Polaribacter sp. | reverse complement strand
CTTGATACAGGAAAACCAGCTTCTATAACATTTACGCCTAAAATATCTAATCTTTCAGCTATTACTAATTTTTGTTTCGTATCTAATTTACATCCAGGCACTTGCTCTCCATCTCTTAGAGTTGTATCAAAAATTTGTACTTGATTATTTTGCATAATTTCTGTAAAGATTATTTTATTAATACTCAAATATATTTAATGTGATAAAAATAAATAGTTACTTTTACCATTCTGTACGATTTCTAATTTCATCAAAAAAAACATAAACGCTTAATTATTAGTTTTTTATGAGTAAAAGTGTTACATCAGCCAATCAACAAAATGACGCTCTTTTTGTGTTAATAAAGTCTTTAACCAAATCAGAAAAGAGACAATTTAATCTTTATGTAGGTAGGTTAGGTGGTAATATTGATGCGAAGTTTTTCTCACTTTTTAAATTTTTAGAAAAGATTAAAGTTTATGACGAAAAAGTAATTATTGGAAGTGGTATTGTTTCTAAACAACAACTCTCTAACTTAAAAGCGCACTTATACAAACAAATTCTGATTAGTTTACGTTTGAATCCTGCTCATAAAAATGTACGAATTCAAATTAGAGAACAATTAGATTTTGCTACTGTTTTATATCAAAAAGGATTATACAAACAGAGTTTAAAACTATTAGATAAGGCTAAAAATATGGCTTTAGATAGTGATGAAAAAAACATTGCTTACGAAATTGTAGAACTCGAAAAAGTAATAGAAACACAATATATTACAAGAAGTTTAAGCAACAGAGCAGACCAACTTTCTATACAAGCAAAAGAGCTAAGCCAACACAATGTAACTGCAAGTAAACTCTCTAATTTATCATTGCAATTATATAGTCATTTAATACAAAATGGGTATGTAAAAAATGAAAAAGAACTACAATTTGTAGACACTTATTTTAATGATAGAATGCCCAAATATGAGTATAGCAATTTAGGTTTTCGTGAAAAATTATGGCTATTCAAATCACATTTATGGCATAGTTTTTTAGTGCAAGATTTTTTATTGAGTTACAAATATGCTCGCAAATGTGTAGATTTATTTGACAGTCAAAAATTGATAAATCTACACCCTGTTTTCTATTTAAAATCTAAAAATTATTTTTTAGAAGCTTCTTTTTTAGTAAAGAAAGTATCTACTTTTAAAGAAGAATTGGCTCGATTTGAATCGGAAATAGAAAACAAAGAAATACCAATGAATACCAATACAGAATTGTTAATTTTCTTGTATTTATATTCTAATAAATTGCATTTACACTTTTTAGAAGGCACTTTTGAAAAAGGAGAATACTTAGTTGATGTCATTAATTCTAAAATAGAAAAATTCAAAAACAGGTTAGACAATCATTATATTGTAATGTTGTACTACAAAATTGCCTGTTTGTATTTTGGAATGGGCAAAAACAGAGAATGTATTACTTATTTGCAAAAAATTATTCGTTCTAAAAATATAAGTGCTGCAGAAGATTTACACTGTTTTGCACGTATTTTAAACTTGATTGCACATTATGAATGTGGTTTAGATTATGATTTAGAAAGACAATTTGTAGACACTTACAAATTCTTATTAAAAATGGAGAATTTACAAGAAGTACAAAAAGTATTTTTAGAATCGATTAGAGATTTAAGTGATGTTTTTCCGCATGAAATTAAAAACGAATTCAAGAAAATTCACGCAAAGTTAAAAATGTTCGAAAATCATCCTTATGAAAAAAGAGCGTTTTTATATCTAGATATTTTGTCTTGGTTAGAAAGTAAAATTCAGAATAAACCAATAGCTTTAATTATTAAAGAAAAAACGAATTTACTAGGCAAATAGTTGTGATTTTTTATTTTTAACTTATACTTTTTATTAATCTCACATTTTTTAAATCAAAAAGTAAAATAATCATCATTAAATAAGCAAAAAATAAATATTACTACTACTTTTGCTTTGTGAATATTTCAAATTTAAACATAAAAACCGTTCAAACTATTTCTGTAGTTGGTATTTCTATGGGAAATATTACACGTACTTCTACAACAATTACCCTTTAGGGGTTTTCTATAATTATACAAACACAGGTTAAAATTATTTTCGATATAAATCGGAATTAAAAAATCATAAAACATTAATTTTCATTAAGATAATCAACAAAATGAAAGTATTAAAATTTGGCGGTTCTTCTGTCGCAAATTCAGAAAACATAAAAAAAGTATTAGCAATTGTTGCTGATGAGTCTAAAAACAATAAAGTTATAGTAGTCGTTTCTGCCTTTGGCAAAACCACAAACAATCTTTTATCTGGTGCAGATGAAGCTCTAAAAGACATTAAAATTGCAAAAGAAATTTTAACCAAAATTAAAGAACTACACTATCAAGTTATTAGTGATTTAATTGAAAAAAACACCAAAGAAGTTTTAGAAAAAGTAAATTCTTTATTTGATAAATTAAACTCAATTTATGAAGGTATTTTTTTATTGCAAGAATTATCTAACAAAACACTCGCAAAAGTGTCTAGTTTTGGTGAAAGACTTTCTTCATTTATTATTGCAAACGCAGCAAAAGATTTGTTTGATGCTGCTCATAAAGAAAGTAGAGAGTTAATAATTACAAATGATGAGTTTTTAAACGCACAAATAAATTTTAAAATTACCAATAAAAATATTGCTTCATTTTTCGAAGAAAATAGACATCAAGTTTCAGTTTTAGGAGGTTTCATTTCTTCAAATATAGAAGGAAAAACAACAACTTTAGGAAGAGGTGGCTCAGATTTTACAGCAGCTATTTATGCTGCAGCTTTAAACACTACAGAATTACAAATCTGGACAGACGTTTCTGGAATGTATACTGCAAACCCAAGAGTTGTAAAACAGGCATATCCTATTTCAGAAATTTCTTATGAGGAAGCAATGGAATTGTCTCATTTTGGTGCAAAAGTTTTATATCCACCAACAATTCTTCCAGCTTTAAGAAAAGAGATTCCAATTCGAATTAAAAATACTTTCGAACCAAAAAATGATGGAACTTTAATTTCCAACAATCCTAAAAACAGCAATGAAGTTAAAGGAATTTCGCACATAGAAGATATTAGTTTAATTACTTTAGAAGGTGGAGGAATGATTGGTATTCCTGGGTTTTCTAAGCGTTTGTTTGAAACACTTTCTGTAGCAAAAATTAACGTAGTTTTTATTACGCAAGCTTCTTCAGAACACTCAATTTGCGTTGGTGTTTATGAGAATGATGCCAAAAAAGCACAAGAACTTTTAAATGAAACTTTCAACACAGAAATAGACAGAAAAAAAATAAAACCTATTAGTGTAGAAAACGATTTGGCAATTATTGCAGTTGTTGGAGAAAGTATGAAAAACCACCAAGGTTTAAGTGGTCAAATGTTTAGTGCTTTAGGAAGAAATAATGTAAATATTAGAGCAATTGCACAAGGCTCTTCAGAAAAAAATATTTCTGCTGTAATTAACAAACACGATGCAAAAAAGGCCTTAAATACTTTACACGAACAATTTTTCGAAGAAAAAACAAAGCAGTTAAACTTATTTGTAACTGGTGTTGGTAATGTTGGTGAACGTTTTTTAGCGCAATTAGAACAGCAGAAAAAACACTTAAAAAAGAATTTAAAACTAAAAATAAGAGTTATTGGTCTTTCTAACTCTAAAAAAATGGTTTTTAATGAAAAAGGAATCGATTTACAAAACTGGAAAGAGCTCCTTGAAAATGGAGAACCAACAAGTTTAGAAAAATTTTTTAACAAGACAAAAGAATGCAATTTAAGAAATAGTGTTTTTGTTGATAATACAGCAAACCAAGCTGTTTCTGAAGTGTATGAAAACTATTTAAGACAAAGTATAGGTGTAGTAACTTGTAATAAAATTGCTTGTGCTTCCTTATTAGAAAATTATAAAACTCTAAAAACTGTTTCAAGAAAATACAATGCTCCATTTTTATTTGAAACTAACGTAGGTGCAGGTTTACCAATTATAGATACTTTGAAAAATTTGATAAATTCTGGTGATAGTGTGCATAAAATTCAAGCAGTTTTATCTGGTAGTTTAAATTTTGTATTCAATAATTTTGATGAAAATTCTACATTTCACAATGTTGTAGCCCAAGCCCAAAAAGAAGGCTACACAGAACCAGATCCTAAAATAGATTTAAGTGGAGTTGATGTTGCCCGAAAAATTTTAATTCTTGCCAGAGAAAGTGGTTATGATTTAGAGTTAGAAGATATTTCTAAAAATGCTTTTCTTCCTGAAGAAAGTTTAAAAACTTCTAATAATGATGATTTTTATGCATCTTTAACAAAAAACGAAGCTCATTTTCAACAAATTTTTAAAGAAGCAAATGATAAAGATTGTCGTTTAAAATATGTGGCAGAATTTAAAGATGGAAAAGCAAATGTTGGTTTGCAACACATTCCATCAGATCATCCTTTTTATAATTTAGAAGGAAGTGATAATATTGTCTTATTTTTCACAGACAGATATCCAGAAAATCCTTTAATCATAAAAGGTGCTGGTGCTGGAGCAGATGTTACTGCTTCTGGTATTTTTGCTGATGTAATTAGAACTACTAAATAGTTATTGGTTTTTAGTTATTGGCTTATGGTTCTCATTTGAACTAAAAACCAACAACTATCAACCACAAACCAAAATAAATGAAAACTTTAAAAATATTTTCTCCTGCAACTGTTGCCAATGTCTCTTGTGGATTCGATTCTATGGGTTTTGCTGTTGATGCCATTGGTGATGAAATGACGTTTACAAAAACCTCAGAAAAAGGGGTAAAAATTACCAAAATTACTGGCGCAGATTTAACCTACAATGTTGATAAAAACGCAGCAAGTGCTGTTGTAAAAAAGATATTACTAGAAGCAAATGCAGATTTCGGAATTGAATTAACAATCCACAAAGGGTTTTCTCCAGGAAGTGGTTTAGGTAGTTCTGCTGCAAGTGCTGCAGGTGCTGCTTTTGGTGTAAATCAGTTTTTAGAAAATAAATATTCTAATTTAGAATTGACAAAATTTGCAATGTTTGGTGAAGAAGTTGCTTGCGGAACTCCAATTGCAGACAATGTTGCAGCAGCAATTTATGGTGGTTTTGTGCTTGTTAGAAGTTACGAACCTTTAGAGATTATAAAATTACCTGTTCCAGAAAAATTGAGAGTGGTTGCAATTCATCCTCAAATTGAAGTAAAAACAAAAGACGCAAGAGAAGTTTTGCCAAAAGAAATTCCGCTAAAAAACGCCATTACACAATGGGCAAATGTTGGTGGATTGGTAAGTGGATTGTACACAAATAATTATGAATTAATAAGTAATTCTTTGGTAGATTTGGTTGCAGAACCTGCAAGAAAAAGTTTAATTCCGTTTTTTGATGAAGTTAAAAAAAGTGCTATAAAAGCTGGTGCTTTAGGTGCAGGAATTAGTGGTTCTGGCCCCACAATTTATGCTTTGTGTAAAGGTGAGGAAATTGCAGAAAAAGTACACAATGCTATTAATGAAACATATAAAAATACTGGAATTGATTTTGAGTTATTTATCTCAAAAGTGAATCCTGCAGGAATGAAAATTATAGATTAGGTTTTAGTAATTAATACACTCCTAGAACTAACTACTAAAAACTAATACCTAAATACTAAAAAAATGAACTACTACAGTTTACATCATAAATCACCCAAAACAACTTTTAAAGACGCAGTTGTGCAAGGTTTGGCAAAAGATAGAGGAATCTATTTTCCAGAAAATATTACGCCTTTATCAAAAGATTTTATAGAAAATATCGAAAACTATTCTAACCACGAAATTGCTTATGAAGCGATTAAACAATTTATAGGTGATGAAATTCCGACTGAAAAATTAAAAGAGATAATTGCAGAAACTATTTCTTTCGATTTTCCTTTGGTAAAAATAGATGATAATATTGCTTCTTTAGAGTTATTTCACGGACCAACAATGGCTTTTAAAGATGTTGGAGCCAAATTTATGGCACAATGTTTAGAGTATTTCAACAGAGATAATGATGATGAAGTTACAGTTTTAGTAGCAACCTCAGGTGATACTGGAGGTGCAGTTGCCAATGGGTTTTTAGGTGCAAAAGGTGTGAATGTTGTTATTTTGTATCCTTCAGGAAAAGTAAGCGATATTCAAGAAAAACAACTGACAACTTTAGGTCAAAATATTACAGCTTTAGAAGTTGATGGTGTTTTTGATGATTGCCAAGAAATGGTAAAAACTGCTTTCTTAGATGAAGAAATAACAAAGACATTAACCTCAGCTAACTCTATAAATATTGCACGTTGGTTACCTCAAATGTTTTATTTTTTCTTTGCTTATAAAGAGTTAAAAAAAGAAAACAAAGATTTAATATTTTCTGTCCCAAGTGGAAATTTTGGGAATATTTGTGCAGGAATTATGGCACAAAAATTAGGTTTACCAATCAAACATTTTGTTGCTTCTACTAATGTAAACGATACAGTTCCTAACTATTTAATTGATGGAATTTACAAACCAAAAAAATCGAAAGCAACAATTTCTAATGCTATGGATGTTGGAAATCCAAGTAATTTTATTAGAATTCAAGAATTATTTAATAACGATTTAGAGATTTTAAAGAAATCATTCTCTTCTTTCAGTTTTTCTGATGATGAAACTCGAAAAACGATGAAAAGAATCTATGAAAATTCTGGTTACGTTGCAGATCCTCATGGAGCAGTTGGCTATTTAGGGTTAAAAAAACACGGATTACAAGAAAACGAGTTTGGAGTTTTTCTAGAAACTGCACATCCTGTAAAGTTTTTAGATGTAGTTGAGGAAACATTACCTGTAAAAGTGGAAATTCCGGCTCAAATTCAGAAAGTTATCAATAATAAAAAAGTAGCTATAAAAACTTCTTCTTATGAAGATTTAAAGGCTTTTTTGATGCAATAATCTTAGAAAAATGAAAATATAAACCCTAAAAATTAATTTTTTAGGGTTTTTTATTTTATAATAATTTTATGAAATAATTACATCGAAACATTCAATTTGAATTTTTAATTCTATTTTTAATGCTTAAAAACACAACTATTTATAATAGTTAATTTATGGATGAATTTATACCTTCTTATACCGATGTTACAGATTGGAATCTTATAGTTTACCAAAACACAACTGGTAGTCGTAGTAAAAAAATAATAACCAATCCCAAAAATGATGATGAGTATTTCTTTAAAGGATCTAAAGAATTAGCGGATGGTGAAATCAGATATCCTACTGAATTTTGGTCGGAAATAGTATCATCTAAAATTGGCCAATATCTTAGATTGAATGTTCTAGACTACAATATAGGCTACAATAAAGAAGGAACTCAAAAAATAGGATGTTTATCAAAGTCAATGGTTTTAAATTCCGAGAATAAACTTACTGAAGGTAAAGTTTATTTAACAGGAAAAAAATCCTCATACAATCCTGAAAAAGATAAAAAAGATTATACTTTTCAATTCATTAGAGACACTTTAACTTTTTTTAATTATGAGAATTATATACAAAACCTTTTAGAAATAATAATATTTGATGCTTTAATAGGCAATTCAGACAGACACCAAGAAAACTGGGGAATTATCACAAATTTCAATCAAACAATTGAAGATTTTAATGAAAAAATAAATAAAAATAAAGATAAGTGGTACAAAAATTGGCGTTTAAAATTCTTACGATTTCTTACGATTGTTCAATCAGAAAAATTTAAAAAAAATAATCTTACATTATCAAAAAAAACTGACCTAATAATAGAATCGGATATTGTTAAAAATTACTTCTCACCAATTTATGATAGTGGTTGTTGCTTAGGTCGTGAGTTTAATCTCGATAAAGTAAAAAAAATGATTAATGACAAACAAATGTTAGATAAATACATTAGGAATGGAGTCTCTGAAATACATTGGGAAGGAAATGATAAAAAGTTGAACCACTTTAAACTTATAAAATCACTGCAAGAAGAATACTCAGAAGAAATATATCTATTAATAACCAAAATTAAGAGTAATTTTAAAGCTGAAAACATTAAAATTATAATTGAAAATATTGATAAGAATTTACCCATCAATTTAAAAAAACATAAATTACAAGAAGAAAGAAAAGAATTGATGTTTAAATTAATAAATTTGCGCTTTAATAAACTTATAGAATTAATATGAAATCAATAGGTAATATATATCTGACTTGGCGTAAAGGTAAAGGTGAGAGGAGGATTCCTATTGGAGTAATTAAACGAAACAAAACATTAGGTACACGTTTTCATTATTTAGAAGAAGGCTTAAAAGATGCTAAAAAGTTTGGCTTTTCTATTTATGAAGGCTTCCCAGACATATCAACTACATATTCTAAAAATGTTATTGAGATTTTTGGCCAAAGAATAATGAGAAGTGAAAGAAATGATATAAAAGATTTTTATGATTTTTGGTTAATTGACAAAAATCATCTTAATGATGTTTATTATATGCTTGCTCATACTCAAGGAATATTGCCAACAGATAATTATGAATTTTTAGCAGAATTTAATTCTTCTAAAGATTTAAAGTTTATTACAGAAATTTCTGGTTTATCTAAATATAAAATTAATTCTGAAAGCTTAAAAAAAGGAGATACCCTAACTTACAAGAAGGAATCTGATAATCTGTATGACAAATATGCTGTTAAAGTATATAAAAACGAGCTTTTATTAGGTTACATTAAGATAATTCATAATAGAATTTTTCACAGAAGTAATAGGTGTTTTAAAATATCTGTACAGCATATAGAAAAGAATGGAATTCTAAAACGAGTATTTCTAAGAGTTGAGTAATCTTAAGCTCTTAGTATAAAAAAGTAGCCATCAAAGCTTCTTCTTACAAAGATTTAAAAGCTTTTTTGATGCGATAATCACATTAGTAACTTTTAAAAAAGTAAAAAGTCCTAATAAATTAAATTTATTAGGACTTTTTTGTTGGCCTACAAGGACTCGAACCTTGAATGTCGGTACCAAAAACCGGTGTGTTACCAATTACACCATAGGCCAATGCTTCTTAGCGGATGCAAATTTAATGTAATCTTTTAATTTAGCAAACAATTTTTTATAAATTTTGACTTTAACAAACTTTTGTGAGGAATAAATCGTTTATAAATGTGAATCTCAACTATTTTTATTCATATTTATTAGTAAATTCGCCCACACATTATTACGTAATTATGACATCAGCAAATTTTAAGAAATGGAACATCATTTTAGGATGGGTTACATTTGCCATTGCTTTAATAACCTATTCACTAACTTTAGAACCTACTGTAAGTGCTTGGGATGTTGGAGAGTATATTTCTACAGCAGTTAAATTAGAAGTTGGTCATCCTCCAGGAGCACCTTTATTTCAAATGTTAGGTGCATTTTTTGCAATGTTTACTTCAGATACTGCAGAAATTGCTAAAATGGTAAATTTTATGTCTGCTTTAGCTAGTGCATTTACAATTTTGTTTATGTTTTGGACGATTACCAATTTAGCCAAAAAAATGGTTTTAAAAGCTGGTAAAATAACAGACGGAAGTTACATCGCAATTTTAGGAAGTAGTTTAATTGGTTCTTTAACATATACCTTTTCTGACAGTTTTTGGTTTAGTGCAGTAGAAGGAGAAGTATATGCAATGTCATCATTTTTAATGGCAATTTTATTTTGGTTAGGTTTAAAATGGGAAAGTGAAATTCATACTCCTAGGGGAAATAAATGGCTGGTTTTAATCAGTTTTGTAGTTGGTTTATCTTTTGGTGTTCATATTTTATCTTTATTGGTAATTCCTGCAATTGTAATGTTGTATTTCTTTAAAACTTATAAAGATATCAACATAAAAACAACTACAATTGCTACCATAATTTCAATTTTAGTTTTAGCATTTGTATTTAAATTCTTATTTCCTTTTACTTTAAAATTCTTTAGTGCTTCAGAGTTATTTTTTATCAATTCTATAGGTTTACCTTATAATTCTGGAAGTATTATTGCAGCAATTATTTTAATAGTTGCTTTTTATTTTGGACTAAATTTCACCAAAAAGAAAAGAAAAGTAGGTGCAAATACATTAATTCTTTCTGTTTTGTTTATTATGATTGGTTTTTCTTCTTGGATGATGTTACCAATAAGAGCAAATGCAAATACCACAATTAACGAAAATGACCCATCAAGTGCACGTGAATTATTAGCTTATTATGAGCGTGAACAATATGGAGATGCAAATGTTTTTTATGACACTTACTATTCTAACACTTACCAAAGAGAACGTGATAAAAACAATCCTTACAGGGATGATAAGCCAAAATACGAAAAACAAAATGGTAAGTATGAAATTGTAAATAATTACAAAAATGTAATTCCAAATTGGTCAGATAAACACAAAGGTTTTATACCAAGAATGGTAAATCCTGCATCAGAAAAAATGTATAAGCAAATTGCAGGAATCCCTGCAAACAGCAAACGAAGACCAACTTTTGGAGAGAATCTAAAGTTTATGTTTAGCTATCAATTTGGCTACATGTATGGACGTTATTTTATGTGGAATTTTGTGGGACGTCAAAATGACATTCAAGGTCAGTTAGACATTGTAAATGGTAATTGGATTAGTGGAATTCATTTTGTTGATGAAGCTAGATTAGGCTCTCAAAAGAATTTACCAAGTCAAGCCCTAGAAAATAAAGGAAGAAACAAATACTATTTTTTACCTCTTATTTTAGGTATTATTGGTTTGCTCTACAATATAAAATGGGATAAAGAAAATTTCTTTGTATTGCTCTTATTTTTCTTATTTACTGGAGCTGCCATTATATTTTACACAAACCCAAAACCTTTTGAACCAAGAGAAAGAGATTATGCTGTTGTAGGTAGTTTTTACATATTCGCAATTTGGGTCGGTTTTGGTGTCCTTGCACTTTACGAATACTTAAAGAATTTTGGCCCTAAAAAAGCAATGGCAGTTGCTGTTACTTTTATTTCTTTTGTAGCAGTTCCTTCTTTAATGGCTTTCGAAAACTGGGATGATCATGATCGTTCTAACAGATTCACAACTCGTTTAAATGCACAAGCGTATTTAGAATCTTGTGATCCTAATGCTATTATGTTTACAATTGGAGATAATGACACTTTCCCTCTTTGGTATATGCAAGAAGTAGAAGGTATTAGAACAGATATAAAATTGGTAAATACAAGTCTTTTTGCTACAGATTGGTATATAGATCAGATGAAAAAGAAGTCTTATGATGCAGACCCAATTCCTTCACAACTTAAACACGACCAATATAGATATGGTACTTTAGATGTTGCATACTCATTAGAGCATCCTCGTTTTAAAGACTCAGTAATGACCATTAAAAACTTCATGCGTTGGATTGCTTCTGATAGCGAGGCTACTTATGTAGAAACAGAAAATGGCATTAAAGAAAAGTTTTATCCTACCAATAAAATTAGAATTCCTGTAAATAAGGAAATGGTTTTAAAAAACGGAATTGTAGCCCAAAAAGATGCAGATAAAATTTTACCATACATAGATGTTACTATAAGTGATGGTCTAATTATGAAAAATAGAATTTTAATGTTAGATATTCTTGCCAACAATAATTGGGAAAGACCAATTTACTTTACAGGTGGTGCAAATGCAGATGAAGAATATTTATGGCTAAAAGACTATTTACAATTAGATGGTATGGCTTACAAATTGGTTCCTATTAAAACACCAATGGGCAGAAAAAGCTTGTTTGATATGGGTAGAATTGATCCAGAAAAAATGTATAAGAACATTCAAAAATGGGAATGGAGAAACATTAATGATGGCAAAATTTATTTAGATGAACAAACCAAAAGAAATTCAATTTCTATGCGAAATAGCTTAATGCGTTTGTCTGAAGCATTTGCAAAAGAAGGAGATACTCTTAAAGCAACAGAAATCTTAGATTTATCTTTAGAGAAAATGTCAATTAAAAATTTTGATCATTACAGCCTTTCTATTGGTTATCCTGAAGCATATTACAAACTAAATAACAAAGAAAAAGCAAGAGAAACTGCAGAAATACTTTTAAATATTTACAAAGAACAAGCAGTTTGGCTAAGTACATTTAGCGCAAATGATATAGAGCTTGTAAATGAAGAAATTCAAACCTCTTTTTATATTATGGAAACCATTATAGAAGATGTAGAAAACTATGATAAAGATGTTGAATATCTAAAAAAAATGATGCAGTTTAGAGACGATTTTTATGGTTTATTTAGACATTTAGTGCCAGAAGATAAAAAAGAAGAATTAGGCTTTTAAAAAAGTTTAAATGAAAGTATATTTCCCCAAAACGCCACGTTTTATTATGAGATTTTTCTCAAAGTACACGTGGCGTTTTTCTATGGATAAAAAAGAAATATTTTTAACTTTTGATGATGGCCCAACTCCAGAGATAACACAATTTGTATTATCTGAATTAAAAAAATACAACGCAAAAGCTACTTTTTTTTGTATTGGTAAAAACATTAAAAATCATCCAGAGATTTTTAATAAAATTATTGCTGATGGCCATTCTATAGGAAATCATACCCAAAACCACTTAAAAGGTTGGAAGACTAAAAAAGAGTATTATTTAGAGAATATTTCTGATTGCCAAAAGACAATTACACAATTTAGCAATTCAACAATTCAACAAAAATTGTTTAGACCTCCTTATGGTAAAATTAAAAGTTCTCAAGCAAAAAAAATCTTAAAAAATGACTATAAGATTATTATGTGGGATGTTTTATCTGCAGATTTTGACACCTCAATTTCTAAAGAAAAATGTTTACAAAATGTCTTAAAAAATACCAAAAACGGAAGTGTTATTGTTTTTCATGATAGTGTAAAAGCTGCTAAAAAAATGCAATATGCTTTGCCTAAAGTTCTAAAAGAATTTTCTGAAAAAGGGTTTGTTTTTAAAAAAATCTAAACAATAACTGTAGTTTGCAAACAAGCCTAGCCCAGATTGAAGCATTTGTTTGAGCTCTTTTTTGCCTTTTTTGGCAAAAAAAGCGAGTGCTGAAAGCAGGAAATAGCTTCTAAAAAAAGTTTTTAAACGTATTCTTGCACCAAACCAATTAAAGTATTGGCATCTTGCATTCCTGTTTTGCGCCATTTCATTTCGCCATTTTTATAAATCATAAAAGTAGGGTTGCCTTTTACACGCAAAGCATCTGCAAGTAGTTCGTTCTTTTTAATATCTATTTTAATTACTTTGGCACTATCACCCAAAGCAGCAGCAACATCTCTTAAAGTATCTACAGGATTTTCACTATCATTCCAATCTGAATAAAAATCGATTAAAACGGGTTTTTCTACACTAATTAAGTCTCCAAATTTTGCCATAATATAAAATTTTAAAGAGGGGAAAACGTTTAAATAGTTTTTTGTTCTATAGCAAATATAAAAAAAAGCATTTAAACAGTCTGATTATCAAGCTTTTTTCAACTCAATAACGGTTACTTCTGGCCAAATACCAACTCTTCCTGGAAATGCATGATACCCAAAACCACGATTCACATTTATATATCTTCCAAATTCTTGGTACAAACCTGCCCATTGTTTGTATACATATTTTATAGGACTCCATTTAAAGAAGCCGGGTATTTCAAATCCGAACTGCATTCCATGAGTATGACC
>JBGCFX010000304.1:0-4728 GCA_045110395.1 Polaribacter sp. | reverse complement strand
GTATTTCCGGAAACAGTAGCTACATCTGTATTAGAACTTGTGTATGTTGTTGTAAGTCCAGAACTTGCAGAAGCAGTTAATGCAAAAGAAGAGTCGCCAAAAGTTTTAGAAGCTAAAGCACCAAAGGTTATCGTTTGATTAGCTTTACCAACAGTTAATGCTTGAATAACATTAGAAGCAGCATTGTAATTAGTATTTCCTACTTGAGATGCAGTAATGTTTGTAGAACCAGCGCCAACAATGGTAACTGTATTTCCGGAAACAGTAGCTACATCTGTATTAGAACTTGTGTATGTTGTTGTAAGTCCAGAACTTGCAGAAGCAGTTAATGCAAAAGAAGAGTCGCCAAAAGTTTTAGAAGCTAAAGCTCCAAAAGTTATAGTTTGGTTTGCTTTAGGTGTAGTAAAGGTTAAAACATTGCCATAATTTGTACCTTCAGAATTAATAGCATATGCTTTAAAAGAATAAGAAGTATTAGCTGTTAGACCTGAAATATTTTCAGAAAAAAGACCTGTTCCGTTTCCATTGGTGTTTTTGGTAACACCAGTTCCTCCAATTTCTGGGTTGTTATTTGCACTTGTAACGGCAAAAACAATTCCTCTTTCGGTAACATTTGCACCACCATCTGCAGTAACGTTTCCTGCTAAAGTTACTGAATTTGCTAAAATAGAATTTGCTACTGTTGTGGTTATTGTTGGTACTGTTGTTGGAGTAGCACAAATAGGAGGTAAATCAAATGGGGTTTCACTGCTTGTAGTCCAATTAGAAGAATTATTAATTGCGGCTCTTAAAGCTGTAGCATTTCCAGAAGCAGTGCTACAGTTATAAATAGCGTTGTCTACTTCTGGTGATATAGCAACAGATGAGTTTGCAAGTGTTGTAAAAATGGAAGGTTGGCTTGAGGTTGTAGAACTAGTGGAATCAGCATCCCAATCACCATTCATCTGTATTGCAGCTATAAAACCACTTTGATTTGCTTGCGAACTAGGTTTATTAGCAGGGTTATAAGCAAATATTTGGTCGCCACTTGTAACCAAACTTAAACTAGAACCTGTTAGTGTGCCAGCAATAACATCTTGATCACCATTAACAAAAGCTTTAAATGGTGTACTTGCTATTGAAACTTGTGTTCCAAATACATAATTTGAAGTGAATTCTAAAGTGATTTCTGTTTCTCCTGACCTAAAACCACCTGATGACATCCACCCATTATCGGTAAAAGAAATTTTATCTCCATTAGTAACATTTCTTAATAATATAAAAGAAAATTCATCGTTTTCTCCAGATGGATTTCCTGAACCATCTGATTGGTAGCCTGTAAATGCAATATCGCCTAAAGAAAATTGTGAGAAAACTGTATTTGTAAAAAAAAGCGTTAATAAGACCAGTAAAGTAATTTTTTTCATTTTTAGTGTTGTTTGTTTACAAACAAAAAAACAATAAATAGAAGTCTATAAAAAAGTATGGATGCTTAAATTTATAAATTTAAGCATCCATACTTTTAGTAGAATTTAAGTTAAGTTATTTTAAGTCAGTTATTTAATTGATGGAAGGTGTGTAGCGTTAGAGTTCTGTTTTACCAAGCTCATTTATAAAATAAGTAGGTAAAATACCTGTCTGTTTTTTAAAAGCAGTATTAAAAGATTCTTTACTTCTAAAGCCGACTTCGTTAGCAATTGCCTGTATAGAATACTTTCTAAACATTTTTTCTTCTTTTAAACATTTAATAGTATAATTAACTCTTAATTCGTTAATATAAGTATTAAAACTTTTCTGGTAATGCGAATTGATAATTTTAGATAAATACGTTGTATTTGTTTTTACTTCTTTAGCCATAGTTACCAGCGTACAATTCTTCTTTAAAAAGAATTTTTCTTTTTCTAATCGCTCAATTTTTCTTAAAATTTTTGTCACTTCATTTTTATCAATATCAATATGTGTATTTTTTTTGAAAGGTGTTTTAGGTGCTTCAATTTTCTTCTCTAAAATTTTAGTTTTTTCCAGAAGAGTTTCAAATTTTAATCTGTTTTTCTTTTTAGTTTTAGCTTGTTTATAAATAACAAAGGCAATTAAAATAAAAAAGAGGATGCTTAAGACAACGATAAAGGTATTTTTTTTCTTTTTTTCCTTGATTAATGTATTCAATTCTTTTTCTAATGCCACGTATTTTTTTTGAATAAAAACAGAGTTCAATAATTTTTGATCTTTTAATTGAACCTGCATGGTGTTTTTATCAAATTTTTGTTCAATTTCAGAAATCAGGTTTATTTTATTTTTTTCGCTTTCTGTAAAGGTTTGCAATGCTTTTTTATAATATTCTAGTGCCAAATCATTGTTTCCTAAAGCAGCATAGGTTTTTGCGATGTAAGAATATCCTTCTTGAAAACTTAAATGATGAATTCTTTTTTTGTTTTCTAAATTTTCTAGTTTTAAAAACTCATTCATGGCTTTTTCGAACTCTTTTTTCAAAAAGTAAATTTTACCCTTGGTTAAATGAAAATCTGCAATTATGTTAAAACTATCATGGTTTTTTTCTTTTATATCGAGTGAGCTATCTAAAATCTCTAAAGCTGTTTTATAATTCTTCTTTTCAATTTCAATTTTAGCTTTATTTATAACTTGTACCTTTAAATAATAATTATATTTTTTAGAATATTTTTCACCCAATTTATTATAATAAACAGCTTTATCTAAATTGTCATTTTTTAAATGTGCTATTGTTAAATCTGCATACATTTCTGGAAAAAAATTTGAAATAATCTTAATTTCTTCTTTTTTAAGATTATTAATACAATTTTCCATAATGGTAATGCTACTTTTAAAATCTCCATAAGCTAATTTAAACTTGCTCATATTTGCTCTTGCGGCAAACTCTAACTTCATTAAATTGTTTTTACTAGCAACTTCTAATGCATTAAAATTATATTCTATTGCCAGATCATATGCACCCATATCATAATAGGTAAGTCCAGTAATTATTAAAGAAAGACAGTGGTATCTATAGTTGTTTTCTTCAACGGCACTTTTTCTTACTAAAGCAGCATATTTAAGACATTCTTTAAAGTTGCCAATTGAGTACTGCCTGTAAAATAGGTCTGCATAAGCGATGGCTTTATTCTTTTTTTCGATCTCATTAAGCTCAATCTTATTTTTAATGATACTGTCTACTATTATACTTTTAACTGTATCATTATACATGTTTTTTAATGAAGCGCCATGTAATTGTTTGAAGTTTAATTTTGCTACAGAATCTTTAAAACCTTTTAATTCTTCTTGAGAAAAAGATACCTGTATAAAAAGAAGTAGAAATAAAACAGAGAATAGTTTTCGCATTTTAAGCTTGTAAAGATTTTTTCTTTAGAAATAAAGATGTTATCAAAAGTAATAGATTAACTGCTAAAATTATATAAATATTTGATAAATCATTTTTAAAACCACCAAAATAATCGAAGAATTGAATGCCATTAATATTAGCATAAGTAACTAAAAAGAAAAGGACTTCAAATAGTTTTTTGCCTTTAGATATTTGCCCTAATAATAGAGACGTGAACACTAAAAATATAAAGCCTAAAATAATATAAAGAACATTTATAAAATCAAAAATCAAACTTAATTTTACAATTAAAGGTGATGAAAGAATTAGCATTAATAAAAGTGATGCAATTATTTTTGATGTAAAAATGCGCTGAATTGGTTGGTAAGAAGAACTCGTAAATAAATGAATATTAAAAGTTTTTTCTTTGGTGGCAATATCAGAAATTCTATGCACTTGTAAAAACCATAAGATAGGTAACACAATTGTATGTGCTGTTTGTATTGGTAAAACAGCTAATAAAACCATTCCAGAAATATTTACAAACCACAACCATTTTTTTCCTTTTCTAAAGAGTAGAAGAAATTCTGTTTTTATCAAATTAAAAATTGAATAGTTGATTTTTATGGGTTTTAATTCTGATAGATCTAAATCATTTATCAACTTGTTTTCTAATACTTTTTTAGACTTTATTTTTAAATTGATTTTTTTCTTAATTGTAAACCTGTGAAAAAATAAGGATACAAAACCAACTAAACCAATTCCTAAAAGCATCCATAAAAACCGACTTAAAATAAAAGTCGATGGAAAATTAACTCCAGTAAACTCGAACTTATTTGGCTTTTTAGTATTTCCTAAAAGATAACCAATACTCATATTTGTAGTTTTATCAGTATTAGTAATTTCTCTAACTTTTTCTTCTAATTGGTGCATTACAATTTGACTCCCATAAACATCGAAAGAAAAATTTGCTTTATTTTCTGGTGATGAAAACGCCATAAAAGAGAATAAAAAAAAGAACAATACATTCTGTAAAACTGAATATCTATGCAATAAAACTTCAAAAAACACAGCCAAACAAGCAATAAAAAACATCGTTGGAATTGTAATAATAACATAAGGTTTTATAAACTGAAAAGTCTCGAAAGCATAACCATCATTATATAAAAAGAAGAGTAGAATACTCATCAAAAAAATAATAAAAACAATTGTAAGTAACAGTAAAAAATTACTGATAACCTTAGAAAATAAATAGCTGAAATTAGAAACAGGAGTTGCAGCAATCATTTGCCCAACTTTAGTTTCAATATCATTTTTGATGCCACTATTTATCAAATAAAAACCAATTAAAGACAAGAAAATACTTGTCATTATTGCAGTAACATAACCAAACCAAGCCGAATTGTAAAACCCAA
>JBGCFX010000303.1:0-4737 GCA_045110395.1 Polaribacter sp. | reverse complement strand
ACAGGAGTTTCTAATCTATATATATTATCGTCGACATCTGCTACAGAACCAGCTACTCCTGAAGCTACAAATACTGGAAGTACAGATTTAGCAATATCAGCTATTGCATTTCGTCAAAGTAGTAATATTCCATCAGTAGCTATAGATGGTATTAGAGTTGCGAATAAGTGGTCAGATATAATGACTGCTTCTACCAATCCATCACTTTCTATTTCTACACCTACAAATAGTCAAATTTTTACGCCAAATACAACTGCAGTAGATGTAACTGTTGATGTACAAAATTTTACTTTTTCTAAAGATAATGGTTCTGGTGCTACTGATAGTTCTGGAGATGGTTACTTAAAGGCTACTTTAGCTGAGCAAGGATCTAGTTCTACTGTATCTAGTTTTTTCTCTGCTAACGTTCCAGATATTCAAGTTGCAGCAGGAGAAAGTTATACACTAACCATAGAATTAGTAGATAATGCAGGTGCTTCTTTATCACCAGAATTAAAATCTACAACTACCTTTAGTGTAGCTTCTTTTACAGACGTTGTTAATATAGCAGCTTTAAGAGCTGGTACAGAAGGTGACTATTACAGAGTAACAGGAGAGGTTACTGTAACTTATACAGCCTCTAACAGGAATCAAAAATATATACAAGATGCAACAGGTGGAATTTTAATTGACGATTCTGCAGATATTGTAGCATTAGGTAATTATGTAGCTGGTGATGGAATAACTAATTTAAATGGAAAATTAGGTAGTTTTGGAGGTGTTTTTCAATTTGTGCCAGTTTCTAATTCAGGAACAAAAAGTTCTACAGGAAATTCTGTGACAGCAGTAAATGTTACTTTAGCTGATTTAAATAGCAATTTGAATGATTATGAATCTGAAATGATTACTATTTCTGGTGTTACTTTTGCAGCAGGAGATGGTACTGCTGTTTTTGAAGCAAGTAAAAACTATGATTTATCTAAAGGAACAGATATGCTTGTGTTTAGAACTAGTTTTGCGAATGCAGATTTTATAGGAAATGTAATTCCTTCTACTGCTGTAAACATTACTGGTGTTGCATCTGAATTTAATGGTACTGCTCAAATCTTTGCAACTTCTGCAGCAAATATAGTTTTAGGCTTAGAAAGAAACTCAATTTTAGGTTTTGCAACATATCCAAATCCTGTAAATAATGGTAAATTAAATATTTCTACTAATAGTTCTGATATTAAAGAAGTTACTATTTTCAATGTGATAGGAAAGCAAGTTTTTTCTACAAGTTTTTCTGGTTTAAAATCAGAAATAAACATATCAAAATTAAATAAAGGTTTGTATATTTTAAAGGTAAAAGAAGGAGATAATTTAGTAGCAAAAAAGTTAGTTATAGAATAATCTTATTTTTTAAATTTTATAAAAAACTCCGATTTTTTCGGAGTTTTTTTATTTTTACTATATTTATATCAAGAAAAAGAAAAAAATAATGCTATGAATCTTTCCGTAAAAATAAACGACATCCTTTTTTTAGATATAGAAACTGTGCCAGAAAAAGAAAATTGGGAACAACTTTCTAAAGAAACTCAAGAACTTTTTGCAAAGAAAACGCAGTACCAACGTAAAGAAGATTTTACAGCCGAACAATTTTACGAAAGAGCAGGAATCTGGGCAGAATTTGGCAAAATAATCTGCATTTCTGTAGGCTACTTTGTAGAAGTCGATAAGACTAATCAACTAAGAGTTACTTCTTTTTTTGGTGATGATGAACACAAACTCTTAACTGAATTTAAAGTACTATTAGACAAACATTTTAAGAAAAAAAGCAATGTTTTATGTGCACATAATGGAAAAGAATTCGATTTTCCGTTTATAGCAAGAAGAATGATTGTACACCAAATAGAGTTGCCTAAAAAACTGAATTTATTTGGTAAAAAACCTTGGGAAGTTCCACATTTAGATACCTTAGAACTCTGGAAATTTGGTGATTATAAACACTACACATCATTAAAATTACTAACTTCTATTTTAGGAATTCCTTCCCCAAAAGATGATATTGATGGTAGTGAAGTAGCAAAAGTATACTACCAAGAAAAAAACTTAGAGAGAATTGTTACGTATTGTGAAAAAGATACAATTGCTGTCGCTCAAATATTATTACGTTTTAATAATCAGCTTTTATTAAAAGAAGAAAATATTATTAGGGTTTAATATTTGTTACACAGAGTTGTATAGAGAAACTACTTGTTAAACTTACTCCTCTAACTTCATAGAAAGCTCAAACCAACGTTCTTCTTTTTGCTCTAAAGTTGTAATTGTTTCTTGTAATTCTTCAGATTTTTTTGCAATATCATCAGCAGCGATTTCTACATTTAAAAATTGTTTTTCTATAGTAGATTTCTTTTTTTGAAGACGTTCTATATCTGCTTCTAAAGCACCAAATTCTCTTTTTTCATTAAAACTTAAAGCACTTTTGGTGGTTTTCTTTTCTGTAATTTTTTCTATTTGCTTATCTTCAATTTTTACATCAGCAGAACTATCATATTCTCTAAAATCAGAGTAATTTCCTGGGAAGTTTTCTACAACTCCATTTCCTTTAAATACAAATAATGCATCAACAATTTTGTCCATAAAATATCTGTCGTGAGAAACTACCAGTAAGTTTCCAGGGTAATCTAACAAGAAGTTCTCCAAGACATTTAGAGTAACTACATCTAAATCATTTGTAGGCTCATCTAGAATTAAAAAATTAGGATTCTGAATTAAAACTGCACATAAATACAAACGTTTTTGTTCTCCACCAGATAATTTTTCTACAAAATCGTATTGTTTCTTTTTATCAAACAAAAAACGTTCTAAAAGTTGCGATGCAGAAATTTTACGCCCTTTTGTTAGCGGAATAAACTCGCCAAATTCTTTGACAACTTCAATAACTTTTTGCCCTTCTTTTATTTCGATTCCAGCTTGGGTGTAATATCCAAACTTTACAGTTTCACCTAAAATTACTTTTCCAGCGTTTACAGGCGCTTTTTGAGTAATAATATTTAAAAAAGACGATTTCCCTGTTCCGTTTTTACCTATAATCCCTATACGTTCACCTCTTTTAAAAACATAATCGAAACCATCTAAAATCTTTAAATCATCAAAAGATTTATATACTTTATGAAGCTCAAGAATTTTACTTCCCAAACGTTCCATATTAATTTCTAACTGAACTTGATGGTCTTTTCTACGTTGATGCGCTTTTTCTTTAATTGCATAAAAATCGTCTGTTCTAGATTTAGATTTTGTAGTTCTAGCTTTTGGTTGCTTTCGCATCCAATCTAATTCCTTTTTAAACAAGCTTTTTGCTTTGCTTAAGTTAGTAGCTTCTAAAGCCAAACGTTCTTCTTTATTCTGAAGATAATAAGAGTAATTACCTTTGTATTTATATATTTTACCTTGATCTAATTCTAAAATTTCATCACAAACACGCTCTAAAAAATAACGATCATGAGTCACCATAAAAAGAGTGATTTTTTCTTTTGCAAAAAATGCTTCTAACCATTCTATCATTTCTAAATCTAAATGATTTGTAGGTTCATCTAAAATTAATAAATCTGGTTTATTAATTAAAACGATTGCCAAAGAAAGGCGTTTTTTTTGCCCACCAGAAAGTTTCCCAACTTTTAAGGATAAATCTTCTAGTTTTAATTTTGATAAAATTTGCTTGTATTGTGTTTCAAAATCCCAAGCATTGTATTGATCCATTAAATCAAATGCAGCTTGATAGGCGTCTGCATCATCAGGATTTAATAATGCTTTTTCATATTTATTTACAATAGTAAGTATTTTATTATCTGTAGCAAAAATGGTTTCTTCGATGGTTAAATCTGCGTTTAAATCATCTTTTTGAGATAAATAGGCAATAGAAATATCTTTTCTGCTTACAACTTGCCCAGAATCTGGCACATCTAAACCAGCAATTATATTTAAGATAGATGTTTTTCCACTTCCATTTTTGGCTACAAAAGCAACTTTTTGGTCTTTGTTTATTCCAAAAGAAATGTCTTCGAACAAAACTCGTTCACCATAAGATTTAGAAATATTTTCTACAGATAAGTAATTCACCTTTTTTGTTTTTTGCAAAGAAACGAAAAACCCAAGCGTTAACTTGGGTTTTTACGCTATTTAATTTTTATCAAAATAACTAAATACTGTATCATTTATAAAATAAAATTTGCCATCATAATTTTATGATTTTAGTTAATGAGTATGCTCTTTTTTATAGTTTACTAATTTTTAAAATCTCTTAATTAGTTCTATATTGCGTCTTGATAAAAGATAAAAAGATTCGTATGAAAATAATAGTACCAATGGCAGGAATTGGGTCTCGTTTAAGACCTCATACTTTAACTGTACCAAAACCTTTAACTGTAATAGCTGGTAAACCAATTGTGCAACGTTTGGTAGAAGATATTACTTCTGTTGTTAATCAAAAAATAGAAGAAATTGCATTTATTATTGGGCCAACAACAAAAGGATTTCCAACAAATACAGGAGAAAAATTGATAAAAATTGCTGAAGAATTGGGTGCAAAAGGTTCTGTGTATGTGCAAGAAAAAGCTTTGGGAACAGCACATGCAATTTATTGTGCTAAAGAATCTTTAAGTGGGCCTTGTGTAATTGCTTTTGCAGATACTTTATTTAAAGCAGATTTTAAATTAGATGCGAATGCAGATGGTGCAATTTGGGTGAAGAAAGTAGCAGACCCAAGTGCGTTTGGTG
>JBGCFX010000302.1:0-2820 GCA_045110395.1 Polaribacter sp. | reverse complement strand
ATGGAGGACAGGTATCTTACATTATTACTGTTAATGGAATGGAAGATACTTACATAGCAATTTTTGATATTTGGAAACCAAAAAAACCAATTACTGGAAGATATATTTGGCTTCCTATTGAGTTTATTGATGATAAAATATCAATTTCTTGGAAAGATCGTTGGAAACTATCAACTTTCAACAAGTAATAAATAAAAGTAAAAAAAGAAATAATATTTTAAATTCATTTATATAAATAATTATTTGTTATTTATTTCCATTCCCTAAAAATCCCACACCTCTCCTATTCTTTTGTAAACTTCGTTTGCTGCTTTCAATCAAAATATATTTTGATTTCAGTAATGCTCAAGACAAGCTCTGTTTCGTGTAAAAAGCGTATTTATTTATTAATTCTTTTGTAGTTTTTAAAAAGGAAAAATAAAGAGAAATTGAGATACCAATAATAAAACCACCCACAATTAATGTTTATATTTATAATCAATTATACTATAAATATGATATCGTAAAATGACAAAACAAGCTAAAAACTATTCTAGAAGAGCATTTACCAAACTTTCTGCATTGGGTATGGCAAGTATTCCCTTACTTTCTTTTCAAAATAAGATGACAAATAACGTGTTTTCTAGCTCAGAAAATCTAAATATACATTTGTTTTCGAAGCATTTGCAATTTTTAGATTACAATGAAATGTCAGCTGCTGCTGCAGAAATGGGTTTTGATGGTCTAGATTTAACAGTTCGTAGAAAAGGCCATGTATTGCCAGAAAATGTAATTGATGATTTGCCAAAAGCTGTTGCTGCAATGAAAAAATATGATCTTTCTCCAAAAATGATGACTACAAATGTTTGGGGTGCACATAAATTGGTACATCAAAATGTGCTGAATACAGCAAGTACTTTAGGTTTTACGCATTATAGAACAGATTGGTTAAAATATCCAGAAGACAAAGCAATAACAGAAAGTCTAGCTATATTTGGCAAACAAGCAAAAGAATTAGAGGTTTTAAATAAAAAATATGGAATTATTGGTGGCTATCAAAATCATTCAGGGAAACATGTTGGTGCCCCAATTTGGGATTTACTACCAATTTTAGAAGCTACAGAAGGAAAGTTTATAGGAAGTCAATATGATATTAGACATGCTGTTGCAGAAGGTGGCCAAAGTTGGGAATTGGGTTTAAAACGAATCAAAACTTATATAAATGCTATTGTTATAAAAGATTTTAAATGGAGCATTGTAAACGGAAAATGGAAACCTGTTAGTGTGCCTATGGGACAAGGAATGGTAGATTTTAAGCGTTACTTTACGCTACTTAAAAAATACAACATCAATGTTCCTGTTTCATTACATGTAGAGCACGATTTAGGTGGAGCAGAAAAAGGCTACAGTAAACTAAAAATAGCTAAAAAAGAAGTCTTAACTCGCATAAAAAAAGACTTGATATACTTACAACAAGTTTGGGAAAATGTAGGTTAATGAATCATATAAAAAGAAGTATAAAACTAAAACTTACCCAACTTACTTTTTAAAAAGTTTTCGCTATTATCTGTATTAATTTCTATCCAAATGGGTAAATGATCACTCATTTGATTTACTTTCCAATATCTATTAAAATAAGCTTTGAATTTAGCATCCGTTGTTAAAGTACTTGGATCTCCTTTATGAGCTAACATCTGACTTTTATATGTATTTATAACTGCTGAAGTATTCTGATACACATAATCAAAAAGATGAAACACCCCTCCTATTTCTTTACCAGTTTCATCTGTGTGTAAATTAAAATAATAGCGTGTGTTAAAAAATATTCTATCGTAAATTTCATTTAAACTCGTATTTGTAAACTTCCCTTCTAAACCAGAACACTCCTTAAAGCCTATGTTTTTAAATAAATCGACAATATCTGAATCTTCTTTATACAGGTTCGTATCTCCTAACACAATGGTATCTCCATCATCAGGTATAACTCTTGCTAATTTCTTTTTTAAAACCTCTGTAAGTAAACGCACTTCTTCTTTTCTTATTTGATGGTCAGAAGGCTCGTTTTCTCCATTTCCTCCTTCTCCTGGATGCAAATGCACACTAATTACAGAAAAATTTTGCCAACCACTTTTAAAACCAGTAAAAGTGGGTGTTCTTTTTAATTGACTTATAATGGGGTGTTGATTGATGATATCTGGTGGAATCACAATTTCGCCAGATAAACCAGATAATGTTACCCTTCTAGAATCATACAAAAAACCAAAACGCTCGTCATTACCAGCATTTCCTTCAGTAACATCACTCATCGTATGTTTCCAATGGCTTCCCAGTAGTTTTAAAACCTTTTTAAAATGATTGATATCACTATTAATCTCTTGTATGGCCACAATATCAAAAGCATTGATAATTTCAGCAATATAATACAAAGACTCAGCAGTTCTGTTTTTAATGGTACCAAAGTTTTTAATATTCCAAGAAGCTAATAGTAAATTTCTATCTACTTTTTTTCTTGGAATCTCTTTTTCCAACCCTTTTCTAAGTGCCAAAATGTTAGTAATCACTCTTTTTTTGTCTTCGTCTACTAACAATCGTTTATAATTGTCTTTAGCATCTAACATAATTAACGAATATCTATCATTCATTAATTCGTTGTCTGGTCTTATGTCATTGTACCACATGGTTTTTTGGTTTTTAATATTATTACCGTTTTAATATAATACATTTTTTTTGATGTTTTAGCTACTGGTATTTCAGTTGATGAAGCGATTACTTAAAACTTTGATAGCATTAAAACCTTTCAGTAATTGTTAAAGGCTTCTGCTACTAAGGAGATGCGTCATA
>JBGCFX010000301.1:0-13300 GCA_045110395.1 Polaribacter sp. | reverse complement strand
TCTGCACAATTATCTGCAATCACAACTTTTTTAAATAGCCCCCATAAAATTTGACGTAAACCATCTTTTATTTTTTGAATGTCCTTTTTTCTATGTGCATAAAATTGAGGCAATAAATTTGTGGCTCTTTCTATTGGACCTGCAACTAATTGTGGAAAAAAACTAACAAAACCAGCAAAAACGATAAAATTATGAGTTGGTTTTAATGTATTTTTATAGACATCTATTGTATAGCTTAAAGTTTGAAATGTGTAAAAACTAATTCCTACTGGTAAGATTATATTGAGTGAAGAAACGCCTATTTCTTTGCCAAAAAAGGAAAAAGCTGAAACAAAATTATCAATAAAAAAATTGAAATATTTAAAGAACCCCAAAAAGCCTAAATTTACTATGATACTTAGCCATAATAAATATTTTCTTTTTCTTTGATTGCTTTCTTTTTGAAGATTAATACCTATAAAATAGTCTACTAAAGTGCTAAAAATTATTAAGGCTAAAAAACGATAATCCCACCAACCATAAAAAATATAGCTAGCTATTAATAAAAAAAGATTTTGAATTTTTAAACTTTTTTTGAAAACATACCAATACAACAAAAAGGTAATTGGTAAAAAAAGTGCAAAATCTAATGAGTTAAATAACATTTAAAATAATTTCATTCAAAAAAATTGAATTTATAATCTAATAAAAAATTAAAAAGGAACATCATCATCACCAAAAGCATCTTTAGGCTCAATTCTTTGATTTACATTAGTATCATCATCAAAAGGATTGTTCATAGAAGACTGGAACTCAGAACTAAAACCTTCTTCTAAATCAGAAAATTTTGCCAAATGTCCAGTAAATTTTAATCTGATATTATCTAAACCACCATTTCTGTGTTTAGCCACAATAAACTCTCCTTGACCTTCACAAGGTGTGTGTTCATCATCATCCCATTCTGTCATTCCATAATATTCTGGTCTAAAAATAAACGATACAATATCTGCATCTTGCTCAATTGCACCAGATTCACGTAAATCAGATAATAAAGGTCTTTTGCTTCCTCCACGAGTTTCTACTGCTCTAGATAATTGCGAAAGTGCAATTACAGGCACAGCCAATTCTTTTGCTAATGCCTTTAAGTTTCTAGAAATCATAGAAATTTCTTGTTCACGATTTCCACCTGCCTTTCCTCCAGCTGTCATTAATTGTAAATAATCAATTACAATAATTCTTACTTTATGTTGCGATACTAATCTTCTAGCTTTTGCACGTAAATCGAAAATAGAAAGTGATGGTGTATCATCTATAAAAATAGGTGCATCAGATAATTTCTTAACTTTTACATTTAATTGCTCCCATTCATGAGGTTCTAAATTTCCTTTTCTTAATTTTTCTGAAGTTAAACCAGTTTCTGAAGAAATCATACGTGTAATTAACTGAACAGAAGACATTTCTAAAGAAAAAACAGCAACTCCATGATTAAAATCAATCGCCATATTTTTTGCCATAGAAATTACAAATGCAGTTTTTTCTATATTTGTTCTTGCAGCAATAATAACTAAATCACTTGGTTGCCAACCAGAAGTTAACGCATCTAATTTGGTAAAACCAGTTGCCAAACCAGACATACCTTCTTGATTACCAATTTCTTGAATTTTTTGTAAAGCTTGTTTTACCAAAGAACCAGCATCTTCAGTACTCTTTTTTAAGTTACCTTGAGTAACTTCAAAAAGCTTTGCTTCTGCATCGTCTAATAAATCAAAAACATCTGTTCCCTCATCATATGCATTTTCTATAATTTCTGATGAAATTGAAATTAATTTACGCTGAATGTATTTTTGTAATATAATTCTTGCATGAAACTCAATATGTGCAGAAGAAGCTACTTTTTGTGTTAAACGAATTAAAAAGAAATCGCCACCAACAAATTCTAGTTTCCCATTCTTTTTCAACAAATTTGATACTGTTAAAAGGTCTATAGGCTCAGAATTTTGGAATAATTCATAAATAGCAGCATAAATTTCTTGATGTTTTGTATCATAAAAAGCATCCGAACTTAAAATATCTATGACATCATCAATTCCTTTTTTATCAATCATCATTGCTCCTAACACAGCTTCTTCTAACTCTACTGCCTGTGGAGGAATCTTCCCTTTTTCAAGACTAATTATTCTTGATTTATCTATCTTTTTACCTGCTACAGGTGTCGTTTTTTCCATTGTCACAAATGTACTTTTTTAGGTTGAAAAGCCTTTCTAAAAACGAACTTTAATTTGTGAACATTTATTGTAAACTAAATTGTTATTATCTTGTTAATAACCAGTCAACTTCAATTTTGATTTGCTATTTTTACCCAAATGAAAATCAATAAAAAACATCTTTTTCTAACTATTTTTCTGCCAATTCAAATTTTGTTAGTGCAATTAGCAGCTAATAATCCTCAGTTTATAGAAAAATATTACTCAAATGGAATTTATCCATATATATCGTCATTTTTAAGAATTTTATTAGGTTGGTTGCCTTTTTCTTTTGGTGATGTTTTAATTGGTTTTCTACTCTTCATTTTTATCCGTTTTTTATATCGATTGATAAAATCAAGATTCAGAAACTTTATTCCTAAAATCATCCATTTTACTGCAATTTTATCTATCATTTATTGTTGTTTTTATCTCTTTTGGGGGTTGAATTATTACAGAAAACCACTAGCTGAGAACTTAAACTATCAACAAAAAAAATATACTACAAATCAACTCATTAAAGTTACAGAAACAGTTATATCTAAATTGAATTTTTATCAACTTAAAATTACAAATAATGATACTTTAAAAGTGATAAACCCCTATCAACAAAAAGAAATGTACAAAATGGCAGTTTTAGGTTATGATAATTTAAAACTAGATTTTCCTCAATTAAAATATCAATATAAATCTGTTAAAAGTTCTTTAATGAGTTTATTACAGACCTATAATAGCACTTCTGGCTATTTGAATCCGTTAACAGGAGAAGCGCAAGTAAATGATAGAATACCAAAAACAGGTTACCCAACAACGGTTTGTCATGAAATGGCACATCAAATTGGTTTTGCTGCAGAAAATGAGGCGAATTTTGTCGGTTTTTTAGCAGCTAATTATAATGATGATGTTTATTTTAAATATGCAAGTTACAGAATGGCTTTTGCATATTGTATATCAGAAATTAGAAAACGTGACTCTAAATTATCTAAACAACTCTGGAAAACTGTAAACAAAGGCATTGCAAAAGATTTTAACGAGAGTTATAACTTTTGGCAGCAATATAAAAACCCTTTTGAACCTCTTGTAAAAAAAGGCTACAATGCCTATTTAAAAGCAAATAAACAAGACAAAGGAATTGCCTCTTACAATTATGTTGTAGACTTATTAATTACTTATTTCGAAGCTACATCAAAAATTTAATTTTCTTAAAATTTTGTTAAAAAAAATCCTTTTAACATATTATAAAAACGGTATCAATAAATTTATAGTCAATTCAATTAATTCAAACTTTATGAAAAAACTAATTCTATTACTTTTTTTCTTGTCGCTTTCTACATTACAAGCACAAGATTATTTCCCTACAGACAGTGGGGTTAAGATTACAAAAAATGATGTAGTTGCGTTTACCAATGCAACTATATATGTAACACCAGAAAAGGTGATTAAAAAGGGTACTTTACTAATTAAAAACGGTAAAGTAGTTAGTGTTGGTCGTTCAGTAAAAATACCCAAAGGTGCTAGAACTGTTGATGTTTCTGGTAAAAATATTTATCCATCTTTTATAGATATTTATACAGATTTTGGTATTACAAAACCTAAAAGACAAAGAGGTGGTGGTTTTGGTGGTGCACAATATGCTGCAGAACGTCAAGGTTATTACTGGAATGATCATATTAGACCAGAAACAAACCCAATTGATGAGTTTAAATTCGATAATACTAAAGCAAAAGGAATGATTAGTGCCGGTTTTGGTGTTGTTAACACACATTTGCATGATGGAATTATTCGTGGAAATGGCTTGTTAATAGCCCTAAACCCAAATACAACAAATGCTTACAGAGTTTTAGATGATAAATCTGCTCAATTTTTATCATTTGCTAAAAGTAGTAAATCAAGACAATTATATCCTGGTTCTAGAATGGGAGCTATGGCTTTAATTCGTCAGACATACAATGATGCATCTTGGTATGCAGATGGTAATATGAAAAATAAGGATTTGGCTTTAGAAGCTTTAAATAGAAACAAAAATTTAGTTCAAATTTTTGAAACTGGTAACAATTTAGATGCTTTAAGAGCTGATAAAGTAGGTGATGAATTTGGTATACAATACACTATTGTTGGAAGTGGAGAAGAATATGAAAGCATAAACGACATCAAGTCTACAAATGCAAACTTTATTATTCCTATCAATTTTAAAATGGCTTATGATGTTTCTAATCCTTTATTAGCAAAAAATATTTCTTTAAGAGATATGCGTAAATGGAATCAAGAACCTTCTAATTTAAGTGTATTATCTAAAAACGGAGTTAATTTTGCTTTAACTACGCATAAATTAAAGTCAGTAAAATCTTTCCATAAAAATTTACAAAAAGCGATTAAATATGGTTTTGATGCAAAGAAAGCATTAGCTTCTTTAACAACAATTCCTGCGCAAATTATTGGTAATAGTTCTATTGGTAATTTGAATGAAGGAAGTCACGCAAATTTTATCATTACTTCTGGTGCTATTTTTGATGCGAAAACTACCATTTATGAAAACTGGGTGCAAGGTGATAGAAATGTGGTTAATGACATGAATATCAAAGATATTTCTGGTGATTATAACCTGAATGTAAATAATAAAAATTACACATTAACAATCGCTGGTAAAGGTGCTAAACAAACTGGAAGTATTAAATTAGGTGATGCTAAAATAAAATCTAAGTTCTCTTTTAGTGATGATTGGGTTGCTATTACTTTAAACGAAAACGGAAATTTTACCAGAATTTTAGGTAAAATTGATGCAAATTCTGATGGGTTCCAAGGAAAAGCTTTTGATAGCCAAGAAAACGAAAGCGTTTTTACTGCTACAAAAAAAGCATCAAAAAAAGACAAGAAGAAAAAAAGTAAGAAAAAGAAAGATGATACTGTAACTGTTTTACCAGTTACATATCCTAATATTGGCTTTGGTAATTACGCTTTACCAAAAACAGAAACTCTTTTAATTAAGAATGTTACAGTTTGGACAAGTGAAAATGAAGGTATTTTAGAAAACACAGATGTTTTATTAAAAGATGGTAAAATTGCTCAAATTGGTAAAAATATTAAAGCAAGAAGAGCTACAGAAATAGATGGAACAGGAAAGCACTTAACAGCTGGTATTGTAGATGAACACTCACATATTGCAGCCTCTGCAATTAATGAATGGGCACAAAACTCATCAGCAGAAGTTACGATTGAAGATGTTGTAGATCCTAATGATATCAATATATATAGAAATCTTTCTGGTGGAACTACATCTGCACAAATTTTACATGGTTCTGCAAATCCTATTGGTGGTCGTTCTGCAATCATCAAATTAAAATGGGGAGAAAATGCAGATAATATGATTTACAACAACACTCCAAAATTTATAAAATTTGCTTTGGGTGAAAACGTAAAACAATCTAGAAGTCCAAATGGAACTCGTTTTCCGCAAACAAGAATGGGTGTTGAGCAAATGTTTGTAGATTATTTTACTAGAGCAAAAGCCTATGATAACTTAAAGAAAAGTGGAAAACCATATAGAAAAGATGATGAAATGGAAACCATTGCAGAAATCTTAAATGGAGAGCGTTTTATTTCTTGTCACTCTTATGTGCAATCAGAAATTAATATGTTAATGAAAGTTGCAGATCGTTTTAATTTTACGATTAATACATTTACACACATTTTAGAAGGCTATAAAGTTGCAGATAAAATGGCAAAACATGGAGTTGGTGGTTCTACCTTTTCAGATTGGTGGGCATACAAATACGAAGTAAATGATGCAATACCTTACAATGCTGCAATTATGCATAATGCAGGCGTTTTAGTGGCTATAAATTCTGATGATAGAGAAATGTCTAGACGTTTAAATCAAGAAGCTGCAAAAACAGTAAAATATGGTGGAATGACAGAATTAGAAGCTTGGAAAATGGTTACCATTAACCCTGCAAAATTATTACATATAGATGATAAAGTAGGTAGTATAAAAGTAGGTAAAGATGCAGATGTGGTTTTATGGAGTCATCACCCAATGTCTATTTATGCAAAAGCAGAAAAGACAATTGTAGAAGGTAAAGTATTTTTTGATAGACAAGAAGACATAAAAAAACGTCAAGCTATTAAAGAAGAAAAAAGCAGATTAATTAATATGATGTTGAAAGAAAAAATGGGTGGTGGTAAAACACAAGCACCTATGAAAAGGAAAGATAGAAACTTTGAATGTGATACTTTAGAAGAACTTAAAAGCTAGAAATGATGAAAAAAACAATATATATTTTGATGCTATTTTTCTTAGTAGGAAATGGTTTCGCACAACAAACACCAGCAGACAAACAAACAACAGCCATTTCTATAGAAGGTGCAACTGCACATATTGGAAATGGAAAAGTGATAGAAAACTCACTCATAATGTTTAACGATGGTAAAATAACTTTTGTTGGTAGTGCAATGATGAAAATTGCAAGACAAGGAACTGTAGTAAATGCAAAAGGTAAACATATTTACCCTGGTTTTATTGCTGCAAATGCCTCTTTAGGTTTGGTAGAAATTGATGCTGTAAAAGCGAGTGATGATCAAAGAGAAATAGGAACTACAAATCCTCATATTAGAAGTTTAATCGCTTATAATGCAGAAAGCAAGGTTGTAGAATCTATGAGACCAAATGGAGTTTTAATGGCGCAAATTACACCAAGAGGTGGTATTGTTTCTGGTACATCTTCTATTGTACAATTAGATGCTTGGAACTGGGAAGATGCTGCCATTAAAGTAGATGATGCCATTCATGTAAATTGGCCAGGAAGTTTTGCTTCTGGTAGATGGTGGTTAGGAGAAGACCGTGGATTAAAAGCTGATAAAAATTATCCAAAAAACATCAATAAAATAAAGCAATATATTTCTGATGCAAAAGTTTATTTGGCTGGAAACAGACCTGTTACCAACCTTCCTTTTGAAGCTATGAAAGGTTTATTTAATGGAAGTCAAAAATTATTTATTCATGTTAGTGGCCAAAGAGAAATCACAGACGCTGTTACTATTTGTAAAAATTTGGGTATAAATAACTTGGTTGTTGTACATGGACAAGAAGCAGAAAACGTTGCAGAATTGTTGGTAAAACATAATGTTCCTGTAATATTAGACAGACCTCACAGAAATCCTGATAGCGAAGATCATGCTTATGATTATACCTATACAATTGCAAAAACATTAACAGATAAAGGCGTTTTGGTAGGTTTAGGTATGGAAGGTCAAATGGAAAGAATGAATACTAGAAATTTACCATTTTATGCAGGTACTTTTGCAGCACATGGCTTAGATAAAGAAGCTGCTGTTTCTTTATTAACCTTAAACAATGCCAAAATTTTAGGAATCGATTCTTATACAGGTTCTTTAACTGTTGGTAAAGACGCTACTTTATTTATTTCTAAAGGAGATGCCTTAGATATGAGAACCAATATTTTAAGTCACGCTTTTATACAAGGAAGAAAAATTAGTTTAGAATCTCACCAAACAAAACTTTGGAAAAGATATGCTAATAAATACAAGTCTAAATAAAACTATTTTAGATTTTAAAACAAAAAAGGCTCGCAAATGCGAGCCTTTTTCAATACATAAAGCTAACATAAATCAAATTTCCTTTTTCCTTTTCTTAGCTACTTTTTGGTTGAAATTACAAGAAAATCAAATTGTTTATTGTTTTACAAATATTGTTACAAATCACTCATAAATCAATACCTATAAATAGGTATATTTGTATTGATGAAAGAAATAAGCAGTATTCAGAATCCATTGATAAAAAACTTGCTAAAACTGCAAGAAAAAGGAAGAGAACGCAAAAAACAAGGGCTTTTTATTATTGAAGGAAAACGTGAAATTTCTTTAGCTATAGGATCTAATTATCAATTTAATAGCATCTTATTTTACCCAGATTTAATATCAGAAAAAGAAGTAGAAGAACTTTTTACTGTTGATGTTTCAAAAATTAAAATCTCTAAAGAAGTCTATCAAAAATTAGCTTATAGAGATTCTACAGAAGGTATTATTGCTGTTACTAAATCTAAAGATTTTTCTTTAGAAAACATTCAATTCAAAAATAAAAACCCTTTAATTTTAGTTGCAGAAGGAGTTGAGAAACCAGGAAATATAGGAGCAATTTTAAGAACTGCAGATGCTGCAAATGTAGATGCTGTTTTTATTGCAATCCCTAAAAGCGATTTATATAACACTAATATTATTAGATCTAGTGTGGGTTGTGTTTTTACCAATCAAATTGCTGTAGCAACTTCAGAAGAGATTATAAACTTTTTAAAAGAAAACAATATCTTTATTTATGCAGCTACTTTGCAAAACTCAAATGAATATCATCAAGAAAACTATACAAAATCTTCTGCAATTGTAGTAGGAACTGAAGCAACAGGTTTGACCGATATTTGGAGAAAAGCTGCCACCCAAAACATAAATATACCAATGCAAGGTAAAATAGATTCTATGAACGTTTCTGTTGCAGCAGCAATTGTTATCTTTGAAGCTAAGAGACAAAGAGAATTTAAATCTTAAAAAATGAAAGTATTAGGAATTGATATTGGTGGCACAGGAATAAAAGGTGCAGTTGTAAATACAAAAACTGGCGAGTTACTTACAGAAAGATTCAGAATTCCCACCCCAAAACCTGCAACACCAAAAGCTGTAGCAAAAGTAGTAAAGCAAATGGTAAATCATTTTGAATGGAAAAAAGCTGTAGGCTGTTGTTTTCCAACAATTATTGTTGATGGAAAATGCAAACATAAAGGTAACTTAAGTGAAGAATGGATTAATGTAAATGTAGAGAAACTCTTTAAAAAAGAAAGTGATGGAAATCCTTTTTATGTAAGTAATGATGCAGATTTAGCAGGAGTTGCAGAAATTAATTTAGGTGCAGGAAAAGGCGTAAAAGGTAAAGTTTTTGTAATAACAATTGGTACAGGAATTGGCTCAGGACTTTTTTACAATGGCAAATTAATACCCAATGTAGAACTAGGTCATATTTATCATACAAATGGAGAAATTATTGAAAAATTCTGTGCAGATTCCGTAAGAAAAAAAGAAGGTTTATCTCTTGAAGATTGGGCGAAAAGGTTTGATATTTTTTTAAATCACGTAAAAGTTTTACACACACCTTCTATGTATATTTTAGGAGGAGGAATTAGCAAGAAATTCGATCAATTTAAACAGCATTTAACTGTAGATATTCCTGTTGAAGCTGCAAGATTTAAGAATAATGCAGGAATTATTGGAGCTGCTATTTATGCATCTAAGAAAAATAAAAAATAAAAATGCAACCCACAAACTTGTTTTACATAATTATCACAATTTTAATCATCAATTTTATTCTTGAGAAAATATTAGATACATTAAACGAAAAACATTTTAATGATGCAATTCCAGATAAATTAAAAGATGTTTATGAGAAAGATGAATATAAAAAATCGCAATCTTATAAAAAAACAACTGCTAAATTCTCGAATTTAACTTCACTTTTTACAACCATTTTAACCTTAACTTTCTTTTTTGCTGATGGTTTTAAATATGTAGATAATTTTGCAAGAAACTATACAGAACATCCAATTTTAGTAGCTTTAATTTTCTTTGGAGTAATAATGTTGGCTTCAGAAATAATATCTACACCTCTTTCCTATTATAGTACTTTTGTTATCGAAGAAAAATTTGGTTTTAACAAATCCACAAAAAAAACATTCTGGTTAGACAAACTAAAAGGGCTTTTTATGAGTGCTCTTTTGGGTGGAGGAATTTTAGCTCTCATTATTTGGTTTTATCAACTTACAGGAAAAAATTTCTGGGTGTATGCTTGGCTTTTAGTAGCAGCTTTTTCTTTGTTTATAAATATGTTTCACGCAAAATTAATTGTACCATTATTTAACAAACAAAGTCCTTTAGAAGATGGAGATTTAAAAACTGCCATTGAAAAATATGCAAAAAAAGTGGGTTTTACCATCAATAATATTTTTGTGATTGATGGCTCTAAACGTTCTACAAAAGCAAATGCTTACTTTTCTGGCTTTGGTTCTCAAAAAAGAATTACACTTTATGATACGTTAATTAACGATTTAGAAACTGATGAAATTGTGGCTGTTTTAGCCCATGAAGTAGGTCATTATAAAAGAAAACATATTATTTTTAACCTAATTTCATCTATTCTATTAACAGGTCTAACACTTTTTATTTTATCCTTATTTATCAATTCTCCTGTTTTATCAGAAGCTTTGGGAGTTTCAATACCAAGTTTTCATATTGGTTTAATTGCTTTTGGCATTTTATACTCACCAATATCTGAAATTACAGGGTTGTTTATGAATTATATGTCTAGAAAATTTGAATATCAAGCAGATAATTATGCCAAAGAAACTTTTACAGGACAACCTTTAATTACATCACTCAAAAAATTATCTAAAAATAGTTTGAGCAATTTAACTCCTCATCCTGCTTATGTTTTTATGCATTATTCACATCCAACTTTGTTGGAAAGAATTCAAAATTTAGAATCTTAATTTCTTGTCTGTTAAAATTCTTATAACTACTTTCACTTAAGATTTAAAACTTAATTTTAAGTACAGTTTTTTTTGGAATATTCAGCAACCATAGAAGAAGAAAATAAAGAAATAGCAAAAAGATACAAAGATTTGCTAAAAGGTACTTATGAGATATTGTCTAAAGAAGATAAAGAACTCATAAGAAAAGCCTTTGATATTGCTGTAGATGCTCATTCTAGCCAAAGAAGAAAAACGGGAGAACCTTATATTTTTCATCCAATTGCAGTTGCTAAAATTGTGGCTTATGAAATTGGTTTAGATGCAACTTCTATTGCTTCTGCCCTTTTACATGATGTTGTAGAAGATACAGAATATACCATAGAAGATATGGAACATCTCTTTGGTGAAACCATTGCAAAAATTGTAAATGGATTGACTAAAATATCTCGCTTAAATAAAGCACAAGATGCTTCTATACAAGCAGAAAATTTTAGAAAAATGCTTTTAACATTAAATGACGATGTTAGAGTGATTTTGATAAAAATAGCAGACAGGTTGCATAATATGCAAACTATGGATGCAATGCCACCTCATAAACAACTAAAAATAGCATCAGAAACTTTATATATTTATGCGCCTTTAGCTCATAGATTGGGCTTGTATAATATTAAAACAGAATTAGAAGACTTAGGGCTTAAGTATACAGAACCAGAGGCTTTTAATGGTATTTTAAGTAAAATAAAAGAAAGTAAAGAAGAGCAAAAAAACTATCTAAAACGTTTTGAAGATACGTTAAAAGGTGGTTTAGATAAAGAAAATTTCGATTATGAAATAAAAGGACGTTTTAAGTCTATTTATTCTATTCGAAAAAAAATGATAAGTCAAAATGTAACTTTTGAAGAAGTTTATGACAAATATGCCATTAGAATTATCTATAAACCAAATTCTAAAGATGATAAATTTGATGCTTGGAAAATTTATACTATAGTTACAGATTATTTTAAACCCAATCCAACACGTTTGCGAGATTGGATTTCTCAACCAAAATCTACAGGATATGAAGCATTGCACATTACTGTTGTTGGCCCAGGAGCACAATGGGTAGAAGTTCAAATTCGTTCTAGTAGAATGAATGAAATTGCAGAAAAAGGATATGCTGCACATTTTAAATATAAACAAGGAAATAGCAAAGATGATGGTTTAGAAAACTGGTTAAATAAATTAAAAGAAACACTAGAAACCCATACTTTAAATGCAGTAGATTTTGTAGAAAATTTTAAGCTTAATTTATATGCAAAAGAAATTTATGTTTTTACACCTAAAGGTGAATTAAAATCGTTACCTAAAGATGCAACAGCCTTAGATTTCGCATTTTCTATTCATACAGATGTGGGTTTAAAATGTAGAGGAGCCAAAGTAAATGGTAAATTAATGCCTTTAAGTCATCAACTAAAAAGTGGCGATCAAATTGAAGTAATTACAAGTGCTACAAACAAACCTAACTCTAGATGGTTAGACTTTGTGATTACTGCAAGAGCCAGAGCAAAAATTAGAGCAGCTTTAAAAGAAGAAGAAAAAGCCATTGCAGAAGAAGGCAAAGCAATTTTAATTCGTAAATTACGTCATCTTAAAATTCCTTTTAATGAAAAAACGACCAATGAATTGGTTAATTTCTTTAAACTAAATACTAGTTTCGACTTGTTTTACAGAATTGGGAATGGTGCAATAGATAATACACTTTTAAAAACCTATGTTGCTCAGAGAAATAGTAAAATTTTAAACTTCTTCAAATCTAAGCTCAGAAGAAATACTGCTGAAAAAGAATATGTAGAAACAGATGAAGTTTCTTCTAAATATGATGCCTTAGTTTTTGGTAAAGAAGAAGAAAAATTAGATTATAAACTATCTAAATGCTGTAACCCAATTCCTGGTGATAAAGTTTTTGGTTTTACGACTATAAATGATGGTATTAAAATTCATAAAATGAATTGCCCAAATGCCATTTCTTTACAATCTAACTATGCATATAGAATTCTACAGGCAAAATGGATAGATTCTACAAAACAAGATTTTAAAGCAATTCTTAATTTATCTGGTGTAGATAACCAAGGAATGGCAAATGATGTAACACGAATTATTTCTAATAATATGGGTGTTTTTATAAACAGTATAAATATTAAAGGAGATGATGGTGTTTTCGATGGTAAAATATCTATAAAAGTTAAGAATATTAGTCAATTAGAAAAATTGATAAAAAGCTTAAGTAAGATAGATGGTATGAAAAAAGTAGAACGTTTAAATACTTTATAAATAACATTAGATTAAAATATGTGTTTATTCAGAAATAACTGTAAATTTGTTTTTTTGTAAAAATCTATCATAAATGAGTAATTCTCTTGAAAATCAAGAAGTAGTAAAAAAAGTTTTCACCACCTATTTAAGTGAAAATAAGCATAGAAAAACTCCAGAACGTTATGCTATTCTTCACGAAATATATGATGCAGATCAGCATTTTGATATAGAATCTCTCTACATTAAAATGAAAAACAAAAA
>JBGCFX010000300.1:0-26663 GCA_045110395.1 Polaribacter sp. | reverse complement strand
TTCAGATTTTGCATTCTGAATATTATCTACAACTTCTTTTTCTGATTTCCATTTTGCATTAATTTCGTTTCTTTCTTCTTTAATGTTTGCTAAATCAGAACGAAGAGATTTTAGTTTTACTTCGTCTTTTTCACGTTTTATTGCTTCAATTTCGATTTCTAATTGCATCACTTTTCTATCTAAAACATCTAATTCTTCTGGTTTAGAGTTGATTTCCATTCGTAATTTAGAAGCAGCTTCATCCATTAAATCAATGGCCTTATCTGGCAAAAAACGGTTGGTAATATATCTTTGAGACAATTCTACAGCACCAATAATTGCTTCATCTTTAATACGAACTTTATGATGCGTTTCATACTTTTCTTTAATTCCTCTTAAAATAGAAATGGCACTTTCTGTATCTGGCTCATTTACTTGTACTTTCTGGAAACGTCTTTCTAAAGCTTTGTCTTTTTCAAAATATTTTTGATATTCATCTAAAGTTGTTGCACCAATTGCACGCAATTCTCCTCTTGCTAAAGCAGGTTTTAAAATATTGGCAGCATCCATAGCTCCATTTCCTCCTCCAGCACCAACTAAAGTGTGGATTTCATCAATAAAAAGTACAATATCTCCATCAGAAGTTGTTACTTCTTTGATGACTGCTTTTAAACGTTCTTCAAATTCTCCTTTATATTTAGCACCAGCAATTAAAGCTCCCATATCTAAAGAAAAAATGAGTTTATCTTTAAGATTTTCTGGCACATCTCCATCTACAATTCTGTGTGCTAAACCTTCTGCAATAGCAGTTTTACCAGTTCCTGGTTCACCAACCAAAATTGGGTTGTTTTTTGTTCTTCTAGATAAAATTTGTAATAATCTTCTTATTTCTTCATCTCTACCAATTACTGGATCTAACTTTCCGTTTTTCGCTAATTCGTTTAAATTATTTGCGAATTTATTCAAAGAATTATAGGTTTCTTCTTGGTTTTGAGAAGTAACATTTTCGCCTTTTCTCAATTCCTCAATTGACGCTTTTAAATGCTTTTCTGTAACACCTTGGTCTTTTAAAACTTGTGCAATATTACTTTTCGATTTAAAAATTGCCAAAATTAAATGCTCAATAGAAACATAATCATCTTTCATATTTTTTGCTATGATTGCAGCTTCATTTAAAGATTTACTTGCTTCTCTTGAAAGCATTAATTCTGCTCCAGAAACTTTCGGTAAGCTCTCTAACTGTTTGTCTACAATTTGTGTGATTAAATTCATATTAATGTTTAATTTCTTCAATAAAAAAGGCAACACATTTTCATCTACTTGAGTTAAAGCTTTAAAAATATGTTCGTTTTCTATTTGATTATGACCAAAACCTTGCGCAATTTGCTGCGCCATTTGTATGGTTTCTTGTGATTTAGTTGTATAATTATTAAAATTCATTTTTCTAATTTTTAGGGATTACTATTTCTTTTTAATTTAATAATCAATTTTAATACCATTAACTAATCAATTGAAAAACAAGTCGTTTTGTCTTTAAAAGTCTTGCTTTAACTGACTTTTTGACAATTGAAAGTTTCCTATATTTGTAACGAGTTAAAAAAGAAAATATATAATGGGGTTATTTGGCAATAGAAAGAAAAAAGAAGTACAACCAAGTTTTTTAAATTGGTTACCTCTAACTTCGCTACAACAATTAGAAGAAATTAAAGAACAATCTAAAACTGAATCAATTTTAATCTTTAAACATTCAACAAGGTGTGGAATTAGTAGTATGGTTATCAAGCAATTTGAGAAATTGTTTACTGAAGATCATCAGAATTTAAAGGTATATTATTTAGATTTATTAAATTATAGGAATATTTCTGATGAAGTTGGGTATAAATTCCAAATAATGCACCAATCTCCGCAATTAATTGTTGTTAAAAATGAGGTTTCTGTCTATAATGCATCTCATTATGATATTACCCAAACGAATTTAACAAGATTTATGTAGCTTAAATTTGGGATAAACCTATTTTAAGTCTTATTTTTGTCCCTTATCAAAAATTAACAACTTTGGCAGAAATAAATACTTCACAAATAAAAGTAGGTAAAGAATTATATGGGTATCAAAAAGATGCACTTCAAGAAATTTTTAGAAGATTTGAAGATGCACCTAAAGATTATCATTTATTATATCAATTACCAACTGGAGGAGGGAAAACTGTAATTTTTTCTGAAATTGTAAGACGTTATATAGAAACTTTTAAAAAGAAAGTGTTAGTATTAACGCACAGAATTGAGTTGAGTAAGCAGACTTCTAAAATGTTAGGAGAGTTTGGCGTTTCTAATAAAATTATCAACTCTACAGCAAAATTAGATGATCAAGCAGATTTTAATTGCTTTGTTGCGATGGTAGAGACCTTAAAAAATAGGTTAAATGATGATAAATTAGATATATCTGATATTGGTTTAGTCATAGTTGATGAAGCACATTACAATTCTTTTACAAAAATATTCAAATTTTTTGATGATGCTTTTATTTTAGGTGTTACTGCAACTCCTTTAAGCTCAAACATTAAATTGCCAATGTATGAGAATTATCAAGAGTTATTTGTAGGTGAATCTATTCAGGATTTAATTGAAAGTGATTATTTGGCTAAAGCTAATATGTACTCTTTTAATGTTGGTTTAACTTCTTTAGAAGTAGGTGCAAATGGAGATTATACTGTAAAATCTTCTGAAGATTTGTATACGAATACAGATATGCTTTCTAAATTGGTTTCTGCTTACGAAGAAACTGCAAAAGGAAAGAAAACATTGATTTTTAATAACGGTATTAATACATCAATTCAAGTTTTTCACGCTTTTAAAAAAGCAGGATATCCAATTGCACATTTAGACAATACAAATACAAAAAAAGAGCGTGAGCTTATTTTACGATGGTTTCATAAAACACCAAATGCTATTATTACCTCTGTAAGTATTTTAACAACAGGTTTTGATGAACCTAGTATTGAGGCGATTATTTTAAATAGAGCAACAAAATCGTTGACTTTATATTACCAAATGATTGGACGTGGTTCTCGTATTTTTGGAAATAAAAACACCTTTGATGTTGTAGATTTAGGAAACAATTTTCACAGGTTTGGACCTTGGGGAGCAGATTTAGATTGGCAGAAAATGTTTAGAGCTCCAGATTATTACTTGAATGCTATTTTATCTGATGAGGAAATAGAAAGTACATTTAGGTATGAGTTACCAGCTGATATTAAAAAAGAATTTGCTAAATCTGAAGACACTTATTTTGATATGAAAAAAGTGTATATTGATACAATTAGACAAGGAGAGTCTTCTAAAAGAGTTTTAGAAAAATCGATTGTTCATCACGCAAAAATGTGTATCGAAAATAGTGAAGATGTTTTTGATGCTTTAATTCTGGCAAAAATGCTAGGAGAGGAGATAGATGATAGAATAAACAGATATGCAAAATGTATTTCTAAGAGTACACATAACTTTGTAACGTGGCTAAAAGACGATTATAGAAAGAAATTAAACTCTTATTTAAGAGAAAATTTTGATGAAGATTTTGAGGAAATTCACGGCCATCCTCCATCAGAAGATTAATTTTAAAGAATATATACTACTAAATAAAAATGCTCAGAATATTCTGAGCATTTTTATTTAGTAACTTTACATAACTTCATTTTAAGATTCACTATAAGAATCTAATATAGTTACTGCATTTACTATATCAATAGAACGCATTTAAAACGAGTCGTAAAGTTTTATTTGTAATTTGAAGATTTATGATTGAAAATACTAGTTTTAAGATAAAAACCTCATAACTTTAAAAGTTATGAGGTTTTATAAATCGTAAAAAGTAAATATTTTATTTTACATCCATCAATTCAACATCAAAAATTAAGGTTGCATCAGGTGGAATTACACCTCCAGCTCCAGCAGAACCATAAGCTAAATCAGAAGGAATAACAAAACGAGCTTTATCTCCAACTTGTAAAAGTTGAATGCCTTCATCCCAACCAGAAATAACTTGACCTACACCTACATTAAAATCGATAGGTTGTTTTCTTTTGTAAGAAGAGTCAAAAACAGTTCCGTCTAATAATTGTCCTTTATAGTGTACAGAAACGCCTGCGCCTTTTGTAGCTTTTTTACCATCTCCTTTTTGTAAAATTTGATAACGTAATCCGCTTTCAGTTTCATCATAACCAGCAGCAACTGAGTCTAACAATTCTTTTTGTTTAGCTTTAGCTTCTGCTTCTCTTTTTTCTCTTGATCCTTCAAAAGTTCTAAAAGATTCTACTGCATTAAACGCTTCTGCTTCAGAACCAACTCTAATAATCTCTATAGATGTTAATTCGTCTCCTTGAGAAACTGCATCAACAATATCTTGTCCTTCTATAACTGAGCCAAAAACAGTATGTTTATTGTCTAACCAAGGAGTAGGAACGTGGGTAATGTAGAATTGACTTCCGTTTGTAGCTGGACCAGAATTGGCCATTGCTAATTTTCCTGGAGTATCGTGTTTTAAATCTGGGTGAAATTCATCATCAAACTTATAACCAGGATTTCCTGTTCCTGTTCCTTGTGGGCAACCACCTTGAATCATAAAATCTGGAATTACTCTATGAAATTTTAATCCATTATAGTAAGGTATTCCTTGCTCTCTTATACTATTTTCTAAATTACCTTCAGCTAAAGCAACAAAATTACCTACTGTTCCTGGTGCTTTTTCTTGTTCCAATTGTACTAAAATATCACCTTTTGATGTGGTGAATTTTGCATAAATTCCGTTGTTCATTTTTAATATTTAATTGTTTCTATTTATTTTTTCTCTTTTAATAAGGTTAAGCCATAACTTAAACCAATATTAAAGTTTGTAGAATTTACATTACCAAAAGGAGAAATTAAACGTCCACCTGATAAAATTAAATTCAAACTATTGTTAATATGTAAGTTAATTCCTGCATTTGGTCTCATCATAACTCCTTCACCAGAATCTACTCTTCCACCACCAGCAACACCAAAAGCAAATTCTGCAAACATAGATATTTTATCGTTCATAAATGTGTTACTTTTAATTCCTGAAGCAAACATACCATGTGCATAACCACCAGAATTCCCTAAATAGGCAAAAGATGCTTCAGCTGACAAATAAAATCTTTTATTTAAATCGAAATAAGATTTAACAGCGATTAATTGTAAATCTCTACTATCAGTTCTATCTCTAGCTACATTTATATAGGTTTGGTTAATTACACCTATTCTTATTCCTTTCATAAATATTTTTGAAATCTTATCTTTTTCAAAAGGAGTTTCAAAACCTCCACTAATGCCAAAATATTTTAAACTAAATCCTAATGTATACGCTTCGAAAGTACCACCAATAGCTCTATGTATACCACCATGAGCACTTAATGCAAATTTTTTAGATATTTTATAATCTATACCTGCACTTGGGTAAGCAGTTATACCACCTTCTGGGAAAATTCTTCCTCCTGCTGCTCCAATTCCAGCTTTGGCATACAAATTAATTTTTCGTGTACTTAAAAAATTATGACCAATACCAAAAAATAAATCCATAAAACCTGAGGTAAGACCTCCATACATTGTATCTGTATGTACATATAAAAATGTGTTTTGTCTAATATATTTTTGATATTCAAACCCAATAATGTATAACGTTTGGTTTAGAGGAGTTGTATTTAAAAAATCTCCATCACCATCATTTCTAGAATTACCTATAGGAAAAAAGTAATCTAAAGTAACTAGCTGTGCATTTTTAACAGCTGTTTTTTTTGGGCGTTTATTTTCATCATCAAAAATATATTCTTTATTTGCTTCTTTATAAGAGCCAAAAACAAGTTTACTCGGTATTTCTAAGAAAAAAGAAATATTGTCTCCTTTTTGTATTCCTGTAAAAAAGTTAACATAACCATATTGCGCACCAAAAGAAAAGCTATCATTTTTGTATTGTAAACCTATTTTTGGATATATTATGCCACCACCATTTACTAAACGTCTAAAACCACCACCACCACCAAAATGTACATTCGCATCAAAAAAAATATTTTTATAAATTTTTTTGTTAACTCCTAAATTAACTCCTAAAGTAAATAAGCCTCCTTGGTCTCCTGTTACAGCAGCATGTATGCCAACCCCAGTATATAGCCATTCATTAAAATGAATGTTATAATTAAAGCCCATTAACCCCATTTTAGGTTTTAATTGGTAGCCACTAAGAACTAAATCTGGTTGCTCAATCTGAATAAAGTTAAGCCTAATATTATTCTTAATTTCTTTAAAATTTATTTTCGAAGTTTCTTGAGAATATGCTTTATAAACAAAAAATAAAAATAAAATAGAGTAAATTTTTTTCATAAAAAAATTATTTTTTTACATTTAAAAAAGAGAGCCCATAAACTACTCCAATGTTAAAATTAGGAGAATTTACAGTACCAAAAGGAGAGTAAAATTGAGCGTAAGAACCTTTTATTTTTAAATTATCTTTAATATTATAATTTAAGCCAACTGCTGGTCTCACTACAACACCACCTTTTGTGTCTATTCTTCCACCACCTGCAACACCAACACCTAATTCTATAAAAGGTATTATTTTATTGTTACAAATTGCTTTTGAGTTATAACCTAAACCAACTATACCATGTGCATAACCACCAGCATCAGCACCACCATAAGCAAAACTTGTTTCTCCCAATAAATATAGCTTTTTAGATACATCAAACAAAACTCTAATGGCAATTTGATCTAAGTCTACACTAGAACCATCTCTTCTTTTCATATTCCAATACCATTGATTTTCTATGGCTATTTGTATAGATTTAGTTTCTGCGATTTTAAAATTATTTTTACCATATTTGTTTTTCACTCCACCAGAAAAGTTGAAATATTTAATTCCCAAACCTCCTGTATATGCTTCTAGAGTACCATCTAAAAATCTAAAATAACCTGCATGACCAGATAAAGCGATTCTTTCAGTAATTTTTAAATCGAATCCTGTACTAGGGTATGCTGTTAAGCCACCTTCTTGAGCAACTCTACCCCCAGCAGCTCCAATCCCGAATTTAGTGAAAAAGTTTAAATAAGAAGTATCTATCCAATTATATCCGAGTCCAAAAAATAGATCCATATAACCAGCAGTTAAACCTCTATAAATTGCATCTGTATGTACATAAGCAAAAGTGTTTTTATTCAAATATTTTTGATATTCAAAACCAAGCATATATAATGTTTCAGATAAGTCTTTACCATCATCTTTTTTAGATTTACCTACTGGAAACAAAAAGTCAAAACGAATTTGTTGTACACTTTTTACAGCTGGTTTTTGCCAAAAGGAACTTTTATCTATATTGTTGGCTATAAATTTTTTGTGAACTTCTTTATAATCTGTAATTTTTAAAACACTTGGAATTTCTAAAAAAACAGACCAAGAATTACTATTTATGATCCCTGTAGGAAAATCTATAAGGCTATACTGTAAGCCAAAAGAATATTTTTTAAACTTATATTCGAAACCTATATTTGGATTTAAAAGTAAGCCAGTATTAACCAATTGGCTATTACTACCACCAGCACCTATATGAAAGTTTGCATCTAGATAAATATTATTAAAAATCTTATGTTGATAACCAACTGTTGCACCAATTGTAAAAAACCCACTTTGGTCACCAAAAATAGCGCCATACATTACTACACCTCCATAAAAATTTTTATTGATTGGTAAAAAATAGTGCATACCTAACATTGTCATTTTTTTCTCCAGATTTGGAGTAAATTGATCAAAAGGCATATCAACAGGAATATAATTAAGCCTTAATTTAGAGTGGATTTCTTTCCCATCTATATCATTTATATCATTTAAATTATTAGTTTGAGAAAAAGATTGAAGACCAATAATAGTTATTAGGAAAAATAAATACTTTTTCATAAACATTAATTTTTAAACTCACTTGTAAAATGTAATTTTACTGTGGGATATTTACTCTGTGTCATTTGTATAGTAAAAGCAGAATCAGCTAAAAAAACTAATTGACCTTGTTTATCTTTTGCTAAATAACGTTGTTTTACACGTTTAAATTCTTTAAATTCTTCATTTTTAAGATCTTCAGGTTCTACCCAACAAGCTTTATGAACGCTTAAATTTTCATAAGTACATTTTGCACCATATTCGTGTTCTAATCTATATTGAATTACCTCAAACTGTAAAGCACCAACTGTACCAATTACACGTCTACCATTCATTTCTAAAATGAATAACTGAGCAACACCTTCATCCATCAATTGATCTAAACCTTTGTATAATTGTTTAGATTTCATCGGGTCTGCATTATTAACATACCTAAAATGCTCTGGAGAGAAACTCGGTATTCCTTTAAAGTTTAATTGTTCTCCTTCTGTTAAAGTATCTCCAATTTTAAAGTTTCCAGTATCATGAATACCAACAATATCTCCAGGAAATGATTCGTCTACAATTTCTTTTTTTTCTGCAAAAAAAGCATTTGGACTTGAAAATTTTACTTTTTTACCATTTCTAACATGTAAATATGGCGAATTTCTTTTAAAAGTACCAGAAACTACTTTTATAAAAGCTAATCTATCTCTGTGTTTAGGATCCATATTTGCATGGATTTTGAACACAAAGCCCGTCATTTTTTCTTCTTTAGAATCTACTAAACGTTCTTCTGCTTTTTTAGGTTGTGGAGAAGGAGCAATGTTAATAAAAGCGTCTAACAATTCTTTAACTCCGAAATTATTTAAGGCAGATCCAAAAAACACAGGTTGTAATTTGCCTTCTAAATATTCTTGTTGATTAAAATCTGGATATACTTCACTAATTAATTCTATTTCTTCACGTAAAGTTTCTGCAGCAGTTTCTCCAACAGCTTTGTCTAATTCAGGATTAGATAAATCGTCAAATTCTACTCCTTCTGAAATTGTTGTTTTATTATCGCCAGCAAAAAGATTTAATTTCTTTTCCCAAATATTGTAAATCCCTTTAAAATCATATCCCATACCTATTGGGAAACTCATAGGCGTAACTCGTAAACCTAATTTTTGTTCAACTTCATCTAACAAATCAAAAGCATCTTTACCTTCTCTATCTAATTTATTGATAAAGACCAACATTGGTATGCTACGCATTCTACAAACTTCTACTAATTTTTCTGTTTGAGGTTCTACACCTTTTGCAACATCAATAACTACAATTACACTATCTACTGCAGTTAATGTTCTAAAAGTATCTTCTGCAAAATCTTTGTGACCAGGTGTGTCTAAAATGTTTATTTTTTTGTCTTTGTAAATAAAAGCAAGAACAGAAGTGGCTACAGATATTCCTCTTTGACGTTCAATTTCCATAAAATCGGAAGTTGCACCCTTTTTTATCTTATTATTTTTTACAGCTCCAGCTTCCTGAATTGCACCACCAAAAAGTAATAATTTTTCTGTTAAAGTAGTTTTACCAGCATCTGGATGCGAAATGATACCAAATGTTCTTCTACGTGCTATTTCTTTTAAAAAACTCATTTACAAAATTTGAGGTGCAAAGATAGGTTTTACTAAAGGAATTATCAATCTAAAATTTCTACGGTAATTCGTATGTCTTTTATTGGCCATTCATCTACACCAACTTTTACTCTAGAGATTTTATCCATCGTATTAAAACCAGAAATAACTTCTCCAAAAACGGTATGTTCATTGTTTAAATGATGAGCTCCTTTTCTATTTTGAACAATGTAAAATTCGAATGGATTTGATAGTTTATTGGGATTATCCTCCCAATCTCTTGCAGCAGCTAAAGCACCATATTTATGTTTTCTATGCTTTCTAAATTCTGGTTTTATTAAGTAATTACCATACAATCTTCTTTGTTTTTTTGTATAAGTTTCATCAGAATTACCACCTTGAATAACAAAGTTTTTTGCAACTCTATAAATCTCTGTAGTATTAAAATATTTTATTTTAGTTAAAAAGATAAAATTGGCTTTATGTATGGGAACATCATCATATAAACGAATTTTAATATCACCAAATTTAGTTTTAATAACAACTTTTGTTTCTTTATTTTCTTTCTGGTATGCTGTAAAAAAAGCTTCGACATTGCTTTTGTTTAAGCTGTCCCAACGTTTTACAACTTTCTTTTCTATTTTTTTTTTCTTCGAAATTTTAGAGTTTATTCCACTATTTTTCTTTTCTGTATTACATTGTACAAATAGGCAAAAAATAATAGTTATAAGAAGTAACCTAAATATTTTCATAAAAAAAGATGATTTAAGAATACAAATATAAATCATCATAATAAAAGAATAGAAAAGTCTTATCGATTTTGTCTTTTTTTTATGAAATAATACTCATTGATTTCACTATTTTTGCAAGTATGGAAGAACAAGTTGTTTTAGTTGATGAAAAAGACAATCAAATTGGGTTAATGCCCAAAATGGAAGCGCATGAAAAAGCTGTTTTACACAGGGCTTTTTCTGTCTTTATTTTTAATAAAAAAGGAGAATTAATGTTGCAACAAAGAGCTGCAAGTAAATATCATTCGCCTTTATTGTGGACCAATACTTGTTGTTCTCATCAAAGAGATGGAGAAAGTAATTTAGAAGCTGGTAGAAGAAGATTACAAGAAGAAATGGGTTTTGTTACTGATATAAAAGAGGTTTTTTCATTTATATATAAAGCACCTTTTGACAATGGTTTAACAGAACATGAATTAGATCATGTAATGGTTGGTAATTTTGATGAGAAACCAACAATTAATAAAGAAGAAGTAGAAGATTATAAGTGGATGACTTTAGAAGATGTCAAAACAGATATGGAAGAAAACCCACAAGAATACACAGCTTGGTTTAAAATTATTTTTGATAAATCTTACGAAAAACTAACAAATGCCTAAAGTAACTGTTCATAGAAAAGCTCATTTTAATGCAGCTCATAGATTGTATCGTAAAGATTGGTCTGATGCTAAAAATATTGATGTTTTTAGTAAGTGTAGCAATCCTAATTTTCACGGTCATAATTATGAATTAATAGTTTCTTTAACAGGAGAGATAGATTCTGAGACTGGTTATGTTTTCGATTTAGGGATTTTAAAAAACTTAATAAAATCTGAAATTGAAGATTGTTTTGATCATAAAAACTTAAATCTTGAAGTTGAAGAATTTAAAGAATTAAACCCAACAGCAGAAAATATTTCTGTGGTTACTTACCATAAATTAAGAAAGCATTTGCCAAACAATTTAGACTTAAAAATTACGCTATACGAAACTTCAAGAAATTTCGTGAGTTATTCTGGTGAATAATGTTTTAAGTCCAATATTACTTTTAAATTAGCAGTAAAATTCAAAATTTTATAAATGATAAATCAACTTTTAAAATTTACACCAATCCTAAAAGATAAAATTTGGGGAGGAGAAAAATTATTAAAAGTACTAGATAAAAAATCTAGTTTAGAAAGAGTAGGAGAGAGTTGGGAAGTTTCTGATGTAAGAGAAAATACATCTATAGTTTCTAATGGAGATTTGAAAGGAAGAAACTTAAAAGAGCTAATTTCTGAGTATAAATCTGATTTAGTTGGAGAAAAAGTGTTCAATCAATTTGGACTAAAATTCCCTATACTTATTAAGTTTGTAGATGCTAAAAAACCATTAAGTGTTCAAGTTCATCCCAATGATAGTTTAGCATTAGAAAGACACAATTCCTCTGGGAAAACAGAAATGTGGTACATCATGCAAGCAGATGTAAAAGCAAATTTAATTATTGGTTTTCAAAAAGAAGTAACTCCAAAAGAGTATCTGAATCACTTAGAAAATAAAACATTAACAACTATTTTAAATGTAGAGGAAGTAAAAAAAGGAGATGTTTATTTTATTCCTACAGGAACTGTACACGCAATTGGTGCAGGAGTTTTGTTTGCAGAAATTCAGCAAACATCAGATATTACTTATAGAATTTATGATTGGGATAGACCAAACCCAGATGGCACTTATAGAGAATTACACACAGAAGAAGCTTTAGATGCCATAGATTACTCAGTAAAAGAATCATATAATACTGAATATAGTAAAGAAGAAAATAAATCATCAGAAATTGTTTCCTGCCCTTATTTTACCACTAATATTTTACCAATTAATGGTGAAATAAGCATCAATCATATTAAAAAAGATAGTTTTGTTATTTATATGTGTGTAGAAGGTTCAGTAAGTTTTCATTACAAAAATCAAACAGAAAAACTACAGAAAGGAGAAACTTTGTTGGTTCCTGCCTGTATTAAAGAATTTAAAATTTCTTCTGATACTAATTCTGAATTGTTAGAAGTATATATAAAATAAAACTTAGAAAGTTTAAGAACTCACTTTGTAATAGCTTTTTCTAAAATTATTAATTATCACTAGTATTAAATATTATCTTTGATATTAAATTAGACTATAATTATGAAAATAATTGCAATGATCCCTGCAAGATATAGAGCTTCTCGTTTTCCTGGTAAATTAATGAAAGATTTAGGAGGCAAACCTGTTATTTTAAGAACATATGAAGCTGCTTTAAACACCAATTTATTTGATGATGTTTATATTGTTACAGATTCTGATATTATTTTTAAAACGATAGAAAACGCAGGTGGAAAAGCAATTAAAAGTACAAAAGAACACGAATGTGGTTCTGATAGAATTGCAGAAGCTGTAGAAAATATTGAGGCAGATATTGTAATTAATGTGCAAGGAGATGAACCTTTCATAGATTCAATTTCGCTATCAAAATTAATTGATGTTTTTAAAGTTGATGTAAAAAAAGAAATAGATTTGGCTTCACTAAAAGTACAAATTACCAACCAAGAAGATATTGAAAACCCTAATAATGTTAAAGTTATAACAGATATAAATAACTTAGCAATCTATTTTTCGAGAAGTGTAATTCCTTATTACAGAGATAAAAATATTGAAGTAAAATACTACAAACACAAAGGAGTTTATGCTTTTAGAAAACAAGCATTAATCGATTTTTACCACACACCAATGACGCCATTAGAAGCAGCCGAAAAAATTGAAGCAATTCGTTATCAAGAAATTGGTAAAAAAATAAAAATGGTAGAAACAAATGTAGAAGCTGTTGGCATAGATACTCCTGAAGATTTAGAAAAAGCAATTCAGTTTTTAAAATCAAAAAATGAATAAAATAAGTAAAAACATAAAAGTAATTGCTTTTGATGCAGATGATACTTTATGGGTAAATGAAACTTATTTTAGAGAAGCTGAACACGATTTTGCAAAATTATTAGCAAAATACGAAACCGAAAACAAGATAGACCAAGAGCTTTTTAAGACAGAAATAAAAAATTTAGAACTCTATGGTTATGGAGTAAAAGGCTTTATTTTGTCTATGATAGAATGTGCTTTAGAACTTTCTAATTATCAAATTAACCAGAAAACAATTAAAGCTATCCTTAACATTGGTAAAGAAATGTTAGATAAACCTATAGAATTGTTAGAGGGTATAGAAAATGTTTTACAATCACTTAAAGGAAAATATAAATTAATTGTTGCCACAAAAGGAGATTTGTTAGACCAAGAACGTAAGTTAGAAAAATCTAATTTATCTAAATATTTTCATCATATAGAAGTGATGAGTGATAAAAAAGAGAAAGATTACCTAAAGTTAATTAAGCATTTAGACATTCATCCATCAGAACTTTTAATGATTGGAAATTCTTTAAAATCGGATGTTTTGCCTTTGATAGAAATTGGAGCAACTGCTATCCACGTTCCATTTCATACAACTTGGGTGCACGAAGAAGTTTCTAAAGAAGATGCTTCTACTTCAGATTATCATACAATTTCAAATATAAAAGAAGTTCTATCGCTAATTTAAATAAATAAACTAAATTTGCACCTTTAAATAAATAAGATTATGGCAAGTATAAAAAACTTAAAAAAAGATATTAATTACGTTTTAGGTGATGTTATTGAATATGCATTAGATGTTTCTACATTAAAAAATGAAGCAAAAAAAGGTGATGCAATTATTGATGAAGCAATTGAAACGTTTGATAGTTTAGTAGCAAAAATAAATGCTAAAGGTGTTGAGAACAAGAAAGCGCATTACAAAGCAATTAATGGAGAGTTAGAAGAAAAAGCAAAAGGTTTAGTTGAAAAGATAAACAAACTATAGTATATTTTAACTTTTTGTAAACAAAATTTTATGACCAATATCATATTCTGATATTGGTTTTTTTTATAGCTTTGACAATAGCTATACTAAAGTAGTTTAGCAAACGTTCTAATAGTATAATTTTAATTATAAAAAATGGCTAGAGCAATGTTTGAGTACACCAAAACTGTACTAAAAAAAGTAAGTTTTAATTCAGATTTGTTTTGTAAAGAATTGGAGAAAGCATTAAACAGACTGTTACCTTATGAAGTAGATGAGCTAACTATTTGGCTAAAACAATTTACGTCAAACAAACCTGAATTATATTCTTGTTTAAGATTAGTACAATAACAAAAAAGGAAGCATTTTGCTTCCTTTTTTATTTTATTTTTTTCTCTGTTTTCTTTCACGATATTTTCGCATTAACTTTCTAGTAAACTCTCTTTCTGATATATGAAGTTTTAATATTTTCTTATATGTTAAAACTTTAGAAATTTGTTTTAAAAAAGATTCTTTTTCTGCCAATATCTTTTTATCTATTTCTAATTTAGAATTTACAAACGATTTTGCTTCTTGTTCTGTTAAAGCGTCAAAACTACCTGTTTTTTTTAATTTCATACGTACTTCAGACCTTCCTTTGTCTCTTAAAGCATCTAATTTGGTTTCGTGTTTATTGTAAATAGGCCAAAATTTCTGAGCTGTTTCTGCAGATAAATTTAATTCTTGCGTTAAAAAAGCCGCTTTTAGTGCCTTAATTTTTTCTTTACTGTCTTTGTTAATTTGTGATGATAGGTTTATCGAAACAAATAACATCAATATAAATGTTAGTATATTTTTTTTCATTTTAATTAATTTCGTTTAAAATGTTAGTATTATCATTATAAATAATATAATTTTCTATTTCTGTATCATTAATAGTCGCAAAAGTAAAATCTGAATCTGTAATGTTATCCATTGGTATTATAGCTGCTATATCTTGTGTAGACAACTCCTCTGAATTTTCTATCAGCCAACTTTCTATATCATTTTGAGCAAGATTATCAAAAGTTAAATTTTCTTCAGTAGTATCTATATTAAAATAGGTAACACTAATCAATAATGCAATAGCAGCAGCAATACCAATAGGTAAAGCTTTGTAAATTCTTTGTTTTAAAGAAATAACTCTTGTTGGTTTTTTATCGTCTATAACTTTAGATACAATTATATCTTCTAAATTCTTAAAATAAGCACCTGGAGTAGAGTAGGCGTTATTTTTAGAAAACTTGTCTTCTATTAAAAAACTAGAAAAACGTTCATCAGTATGATCAAAGTAGTTTTTAGGTACAGAAAAACCTGTCTTTTTTTCTAAAAAAGAGTTTAAATATGCTTCGCTATTTTTAATCTTGTTTTCCATTCTATTGTTTAGACCAGTTTTTTTAAAAAAGGTTTAATCTGTTTTATTTTTAATATAATGCTCTATTTTCTTGACAGCGTGAAAGTAAGATGCTTTTAAAGCTCCTACTGAAGTATCAAGAATTTCAGAAATTTGATCATATTTTAATTCATCAAAATATTTCATGTTAAAAACCAATTGCTGTTTTGTTGGTAAAGTTGCTATTGCTTTTTGTAAAATAAGTTGAATTTCATCGCCTGTAAAAAAATCATCACTTGCTAAAGAACCTGCTAATTCCTGTTGATAATCAGAAATATCTACACTTTTTAGTTTTGCTCTTTTATTGATAAAAGTAATAGACTCGTTAGTAGCAATTCTATACATCCAAGAAAATAGCTTACTGTCTTGATTGAATTTTTCTATATTCTTAAAAATTTTGATAAAAGTATTTTGAAGCACATCGTCTGTATCATCATGAGAAATTACAATTTTACGTATATGCCAATACAAGCGTTCTTTATAGAGTTTAATTAACTCTCTAAAAGCTTTTTCTTTAGTCTGAACATTTTTTAATTGTTCTATTAAAAGAGTTTCATCTGTCAACTATAATAATGTATAGGTTTAAGACTTTAAAAATACAAAAAGGTTTAATTTTTATTTTTTAGCCTAGATCTAGAGTAGCCAAAAAGTCTTTTTTGTTTGATTATTTCTGGGATTCCTTCTGGCAACATTTCTTCCCAACCTTTTTCACCTTCAATAATCATTTTCAAAACTGTACGTGAGAAAATATCTAAAATGTCTTTATTAAAATCGTTAATGTTTACCAATTTCCCATTGTTTTTAAAGAATTTATACAATTCTTTCATTCTTGGGTGTACTTTTAAGTTTTCGCTGTCTACATACTCGCCAGTTGCTGCATCATGATAAGGATACATATATACTTTTAAATCTCTGTAAAAAAGTTTACCAAACGCTTCTAAAATACCACCACTCAAGTTTCTGTAGTATTTTTCATCAAAAATTTGAATTAAATTCTGAACGCCCATTGTAAGTCCCATTCTTTCTTTGGTAAACTCACTAAAATATTCTACCAGTTTAAAGTATTGTTGAAAGCTGGTAATCATAACATTTTGTCCTAGAGAACACAATAATTCTGCTCTATCTAAAAAGTCTCTTTCGTTAATTTTGCCTTCTGCAGAAAGGTTACTCAATGTAATCTCGAAAATAACTTGTGTTTTACTCTCTTCAACTTTATTTTCTTCTAAGAAAAGTTTTTTAGACTTTTCAAACATATCCATATTTACTTTAGTAACTGGTCTAAAACTACCACGTAAAGCTAAAATGTTCTTTTTATATAAGACTTGAGCAGGCAGTAAATTGTTTCCATCAGGTCCAAACATAACTGCGTTCGTCATTCCATTTTTAAGCAATTGCAAACTCATTAAACGATTATCAACATACATAAAACGTGGGCCAGAGAAATTAATCATATCAATTTCTAACTGGTCATTGCTTAAATTATCATAAAAAGATTTTACTAAATCTTTAGGATTGTCATTCAAATAAAAAGCCCCATAAATTAAATTTACACCTAAAATACCTAGCGTTTCTTGTTGTAAACGAGCATCACTTTCTTTAAAACGTAAATGCAGAACAATTTCATTATAACCTTCTAAAGGGTCTAATTGAAAACGAATACCAACCCAACCATGACCTTTAAATTTTTTAGCAAAATCTATAGTAGTTACAGTATTTGCATAAGTAAAAAATAATTTATCAGGATGTTTTTCTCTACTTAAACGATCTTCCATTAAGTCAATCTCATGTCCTAACATTTTCTTTAAACGAGGCTGAGTTACATAACGTCTATCTTGTTCAATTCCATAAATAGCATCAGAAAAATCTTTATCATAAGCACTCATGGCTTTTGCAATAGTACCAGAAGCTGCTCCAGATCTAAAAAAATTACGTGCAGTTTCTTGACCTGCACCAATTTCTGCAAAGGTTCCGTAAATATCTGTATTCAAATTTATTCTTAGTGCTTTGCTTTTAGTAGTAGGTACACTACTAATTTCTTGATCTCCTTTTAAAGAAATTGCCATTCGATGTTTTTTAACGTTCAAACAAATGTACTAAAATAGAGCGCTATCAGTCAATTTTTATGTTATTTTTGTTTTGATGAATTTTACCAAAAAACTGTTAAAAATTACCTTTTTGGGCACTGGTACTTCTCAAGGAGTTCCTATGATTGCAAGTAAAGACCCTGTGTGTTTGTCTAAAGACTTTAAAGACAAAAGATTACGATCTTCTATTTTAATTTCTTGGGATTCTGTTTCCTATACCATAGATTGTGGTTTAGACTTTAGACAGCAAATGTTACGCGAAAATGTTCAATCTTTAAATGGTGTTTTTTTTACACATGAACATGCAGATCATATAGGAGGTATAGATGATTTACGCCCTTTTTGTTATCAAATAGGGGAGATGCCTATTTATTTGAATGAAAGAACTTTAAAGAGTTTAGAAAAAAGATTCGAATATATTTTTAATGAGAAATATCATTATCCAGGAGCTCCGAAATTAATGCCTCAAATAATTTATAAAGAGCCTTTTATTGTTGATGATTTAGAAGTAATTCCTATAGAAGTTTTACACGGTAATTTACCAATAACTGCCTATCGATTTCAAGATTTTGCATATTTAACCGATGTTAAATTTGTAGAAGATTCAGAAAAAGAAAAACTAAAAAATTTAGATGTTTTAGTTGTAGATGCTCTAAGAATAGCAGAACACTCAACTCATTTTAACTTACAAGAAGCCTTAGATTTTGTAGAAGAATTGCAACCAAAAAAAGCATATTTTACACATATCAGCCACAAATTAGGGTTTCATAAAGAGGTTTCTAAGTTGTTGCCTAAAAATGTGTTTTTGGCTTTTGATGGCTTAAAAATTGAAGTTTAGATTTTTATAGTTTGTTTTTTAGTGTATATTTGTTAGTATAGCTGTAATTTTTCAGCTTAGAATAATAAAGTTTGTAAAAATCTCATAATAATCAACCAATTTATAGATGGCAGATACTAAGGATAATAAGAATGATGTAGTTAACAATCAAAAAGAGATTGATAGAATTGCAGAAGTAAGAGAACTCATTTTTGGTGAGAATATGAAAGAATACAACAGCGAATTTGCTGATGTATACAGTAAAATAAAATCACTAAAAGAGAGCACAGACAAAAATTTAAACGAGGCTGTAACAAGTTTAGAAAATAAATTATCTGACTTAGAAAGTTTAATGGATCATAAATTTCAAGATTTGAATGATGATTTAGACAAAAGATTAGCAGATTTAGACGACGAAAAAACAGATAGAAGAAAATTAGGTAAAGCCTTAGAGAAAATTGCACAGATGCTGCAAGAATAGATGAAAAAAAAGCCTGTAGATAACAAAAAAGACAATCGTTTTGAGTTGCTCAGAGAACTTCTTTTAGAAGATGATAGGCAAAAATTTCAAGATTTAAGTGAAGAAATCATTCATAAAGAAAAGTTCTCTAGAAAAGTAGAACCTCTTGTAGATGAAAAAATTGAAGATCTTCGTGAAAATTTTCCAGAATATTTTGGTGAGACCATTACAGAAACTATCAAAGTTCAAATTAGAGATTCTCAAGATGAAGTTGTAGAAGCCTTGTACCCAATTATGGGTAAGTTGGTTAAGAAGGCTATTATCAGCGAAATAACCAAGTTAACTGAGAGTATCAATAAAACAGTTCAAGAAAAATTTTCTATTCAACAAATTTTAAAACGTTTTTTTAAAGGAAAAAAGAACGATGCAGATGTTGTTATGCAAGAAGTTTTTGAGCCTATTATAGAAGAAGTTTTTGTTATTGAAAAAGATTCAGGCTTACTTTCAGGAAGTTATTCTAGAGGTAATATTGCAGATAAAGATATGGTTTCTGGTATGTTAACTGCTATAAAATCTTTTGCAGAAGATGCCTTTTCTAAAGAAGGACAGAATTTAGAAGATATTAAGTTTGATACTTTTCAACTTTCCATAAATAATTTTAAAAGTATTTATATTGCCATTGCTAGTTCTGGCGTTTTAAATACCACTTTTAAAGAAGATTTATCTGACAGAATTAATAATTTAGCAGAAATTATTTTAAGAGATCGTTCTTTTTTATCTGATGAAGAACGTTTAAATACATTAATATTTCAACAATTAATAGAAGTTTAAAAAAGCTTTCCTAATATTTATGATTGCAAAAAAAGTACTACTTGTTGGTAATTTTGGAGTTGGTAAAACATCATTAATCAGAAGGTTTGTCTTAAACAAATTTTCTGAAGATTATATTAGTACAATTGGTGTAAGAGTTAGTAAAAAAGTGGTCGAATATCAAAATGAAACCATAAAATTAATGATTTGGGATGTTGCAGGTACAAATGGCAACGAAAAAATACCAAAAGCTTATTTTTTGGGTTCACATGCAGCTATGTTTGTATTCGATGTAAGCAGAGAAGAAACGTATTTAACTATTGATGAAAACCTAAATATGGTTAAAGAATTATCTGGTTTACAAAATATTACAGTTGTTGGTAATAAAAAAGATTTACTTACTGAAGAAGAACTAAATACTGTAATTGAGAAAACTTCAGTAAAAATAGATTTGATTACAAGTGCTAAAGAAGATGACAATGTAGCTGATGCTTTTATGCAATTAACAGCCCAAACTTTAAAATAAATTTATTGATACCTGCTAAAATTAAAGATGTTTTTATACAATTAACTACTGATTATTCAGGAGTAATTAAAAATATAGAAGCAGGTAAATTTATCGAAAAAGAATTTACAATTCTAGATTCCATTTATACATCTTGTCCTTTTTTAGAGGGTACTTTAGAAGCCTTAAACCTTAAAGAATCTTTTCTTTTAGAAGGTATGGTCATTGTTTCTGAATCTAAAGAATATAATGTAGATGTAGAACTTTTTAAATATGACAATTCTGTTGATGTCTTAATCCATAATAGAACAAATGTTTACAAATTTGTAGATCAACTCAATCAAAATAGAAACGATATTTTCTTTATCAAAAGAGAAATTGCAGAAAAAAATATAGAGTTAGATAGATTGCGAAAAATTGCTGACAAAGCAAATGAAGAAAAGTCACGTTTTTTAGCAATGATGAGCCATGAAATTAGAAATCCTTTAAATTCAATTTTAGGATATGCAGAAATGATTTCATCAGAAAACTTAAATGATAACGTTACAAAATATATCAAAAACCTATCTTCTTCTGGCAAAAATTTAAAAGTAATTGTTGATGATATTTTAGATTTATCACGAATTGAAGCTGGTAAATTATCTATGGTTTTAGAAGAAATTTCGCTCAAAGAAATTCTACAAAATTGTGAGAATGATTTTGAGCATCAACAAAAAAATGAAACTGTAGATTTATTCTTTGACGTTTCTAAAAAAATTCCTAATGTTGTTTTAGGAGATAGTGTAAGAATACATCAAGTACTTTCTAATTTAATTGTAAATGCTATTAAATTTACAGAAAATGGTTCAGTTAAAACTACTTTAGAGGTAATTTCTGAGAATGAAAAAGAAGTAAAAATACTTTTAGAAGTTTCTGATACTGGGAGAGGAATGTCTAAAGAGCAAGCTTCTAAAATCTTTGAAGAGTATCAACAAAATCAGCTGAATGATAACAGAATAAAAGGTGGTGCAGGTTTAGGATTAGCTATTGTAAATAGATTAGTAAATGCCATGAATGGCGCTATTTCTGTTAAAAGTGAATTAAATATTGGTACTACTTTTTCCGTTGAAATTCCGTTTAAAAAACCAACTAAACAGTTAGAAGTTGAAGATAAAAAAGCATCTAAAACAACAACTTTTAATTTAAAAAATAAAGAAATTTTGGTTGCTGATGATGATCTACTAAACCAAACCATTGTTAGTCATTTTTTAAATAAAGAAAATGCCATAGTTACTATTGTAAAAGATGGTTTAGAAGCTTTATCAAAAATCGAATCACAGAAATTTGATGTTATTTTATTAGACATAAATATGCCTAATATGACTGGAGAAGAGTTGATTCAGAAAAATGATTCCTTTCAAAAATTGAATGCAAAAACTCCTGTTTTGGCATTAACAGCAAACACAACAAAAGAAGATATAGAAAGATATGTTCGTTTAGGATTTTCTGGTGTTATCTCAAAACCATTTACTTCCGAAAAATTTTTAAGTAAAATTAGTGATGTTTTAGACTAAATCACTTTCTCAAAAGCCAATCTTTTTGCGCCATAATTTGTGTAAATAATTCCACAATATTGGTAACCTAATTTTTTAATTAATGATTGCATTCCAAGGTTTTTTTCGTGTGTATCAATCTTTAAACTTTGTATGTTTTTGCTTTTTAATTGCTGATGAAATTCATTAAAAACAAACTCTGCAATTCCTTGTTTTCTATGTTCTTTAGAGGTTGCTAATCTGTGAATTACTCCATAAGTTTTAGATTCATTAATTAGCCAATTTCCATCAATCACTTCTTTATAAGTTGGTTCTTTTTTAGTTGTAAACATTGATGTTGCAATAATTTCATTGTCATTATTAACAACAATGTAACTTTCTTTATTAACAATATCATTTTCTATTTGTTCTTGGTTAGGATACCCATTTTGCCATTGATTAATATTTAAAGATTTTAGCAATGCTTTTGCATCATTAATAATTTCTAATATTCTAGGAATATCTTTTGTGGTTGAGAGTCTTAATTTCATATAATAAAAAATAGCTACAAACTCTTTCGAATTTGTAGCTAAAATAATTTAATTTTTAGAACTTTTATGCAGTAGCATCTAAATTTATAACTTCTCTTTTTTCAGAAAAATCTACCACAACTTGGTTGTGTAAAATATCTTCTATCGTTTGTCTTTTTCTAATTAAATAATCTTTTCCTTTATGCACCATAACTTCTGCAGGAATATATCTTGAGTTATAGTTAGAAGCCATAGAAAAACAATAAGCTCCTGCATTATGGAAACACAATACATCTTCTTCAGAAATTTCCGCAATTCTTCTGTTAGAAGCAAACGTATCTGTTTCGCAAATATAACCTACAACAGAGTAATATCTGTCTCTTCCTTCTGGGTTAGAAATATTTGTAATATGATGATAAGAATCGTACATCATTGGTCTTACCAAATGATTAAAACCTGAATCTACGTGTGCAAAAACAGTTGATGTAGTTTGTTTTACTACATTTACTTTTGCTAAAAATGAACCAGCTTCAGAAACTAAAAATTTACCTGGTTCAAACATTAGAGTGATATCTTTTCTATACTCAACACAAAATTCATTGAATCTTTCTGATAATTGAATACCTAATTGCTCAATGTCTGTAGAAATATCTCCTTCTTTATAAGGTACTTTAAATCCACTTCCAAAATCGATAAAGTCGATATTATCAAACTGTTTTGCAACATCAAATAAAATTTCTGTGGCACGTAAAAATGTATCAATATCTAAAATATCAGAACCTGTGTGCATATGAACTCCGTTAATATTCATACCTGTATTTTCTACAACACGTTTAATATGAGGAACTTGATGAATAGAAATGCCGAATTTAGAATCGATATGACCTACAGAGATTTTAGAATTTCCACCAGCCATAATATGTGGATTGATACGAACGCAAACAGGAATTTCAGGGTGTTTTTGTCCAAACAATTCTAAAATAGAAAGGTTGTCAATATTAATTTGAACACCTAGTTTTGCAACTTCTTCAATTTCTGTTAAAGAAACTCCATTTGGTGTAAAAATTATTTTTTTAGGATCTATTCCTGTAGTTAAACTCAATTGAACTTCTTGAATAGAAACTGTATCTAAACCAGCACCTAAATTTTTAAAGAATTTTAAAATATTGATGTTTGAAAGTGCTTTAACAGCATAATTTAATTTTAAATTTTTAACGTTGCTAAAAGCATCAGTTAATCTATTATATTGCGATTCTATTGTATCTGTATCATATACATATAAAGGACTTCCGTATTTATTTGCTAAGTCTAAAAGTTGTGTTCTTTCCACGATTATTCTATTTTATTTGCATCAAAAGTAATTAAATTGTTGAATAATTTATGATTTGTTTAAAAATATAACATATTGTTTTTTTTTGTGATTTTCTTCATTTGTTCGCTGCTCGATTTTTACCATTTGTGAACAGCTAAAAGTTAACAGTAAAAGACTAAAATCATCGTTGAAATCCTGTTGATAACTAATTGGAAACGCTATTTCTTTTTTCTATGTGAAACCCTATTTTTACAAGTACTTCAAACCTAATTACAGTAAGATTTTAGATGGCGCAAGAAACGAAATATACAGAAGATAATATTAGATCATTAGATTGGAAAGAGCATATAAGAATGCGTCCAGGAATGTACATTGGTAAATTGGGTGATGGTTCTTCTGCTGATGATGGAATTTACATTCTAGTAAAAGAAGTTCTAGACAATTCTATTGATGAATATGTTATGGGTGCAGGTAAAACCATCGAAATTTCTATTCAAGGAAGTAAAGTTACAGTAAGAGATTATGGACGTGGAATTCCGTTAGGAAAAGTTGTGGATGTAGTTTCTAAAATGAATACTGGTGGGAAATACGATTCTAAAGCCTTTAAAAAATCGGTAGGTTTAAATGGAGTAGGGACAAAAGCAGTAAATGCGCTTTCTTCATTTTTTAGAGTTGAGTCTTCAAGAGATGGAAAATCAGCTTCAGCAGAATTCAGTCAAGGAAATTTAGAAAATCAAGAGTTTTTAGAAGAATCTTCAAGAAGAAAAGGGACCAAAGTACAGTTTGTTCCTGATGAAGAAATTTTTAAGAAATACAAATTCAGGAATGAATATGTAGCAAAAATGTTGAAGAATTATGTATACTTAAACCCAGGTTTAACGATCATTTTTAACGGAGAAAAATTCTTTTCAGAAAACGGATTAAAAGATTTATTGGAAGACAACAACAATCAAGACGATATGTTGTATCCAATAATTCATTTAAAAGGTGATGATATAGAAGTTGCGATAACTCATAGTAAAACCCAATATTCAGAAGAATATCATTCTTTTGTAAATGGGCAGCATACTACACAAGGAGGAACGCATCAATCTGCATTTAGAGAAGCAATTGTAAAAACAATTCGTGATTTTTATGGGAAGAATTTTGAAGCCTCTGATGTAAGAAAATCCATCATTTCTGCAATAGCTATTAAAGTAATGGAACCTGTTTTTGAGAGTCAGACCAAAACGAAGTTAGGTTCTACAGATATGGGAGGAAATTTACCAACTGTGAGAACGTATATCAACGATTTCTTAAAAACAAAACTCGATAATTATCTCCATAAAAACCCAGATGTTGCAGATAAATTACAGAAGAAAATTGTTCAAGCAGAAAAAGAGCGAAAAGAACTTTCTGGAATTCGAAAACTTGCCAAAGACAGAGCAAAAAAAGCAAGTTTACATAATAAGAAATTACGTGATTGTAGAATCCATTTAGGAGATACAAAAAAAGAAACTTATTTAGAATCTACGTTATTTATAACTGAGGGAGATTCTGCTTCTGGTTCTATTACTAAATCAAGAAATGTAAATACACAAGCTGTTTTTAGTTTAAAAGGGAAACCATTAAATTCTTACGGATTGAGTAAGAAAATCGTTTATGAAAACGAGGAATTCAATCTTTTACAAGCAGCTTTAAACATTGAAGATGGATTAGAAGATTTGCGTTATAACAACATTGTAATTGCAACTGATGCAGATGTTGATGGAATGCACATCAGATTATTATTAATCACTTTTTTTTTTTTTTTTTTCCCTGAATTGATCAAAGAAGGGCATTTATATATTCTTGAAACGCCTTTGTTTAGAGTAAGGAATAAGAAACAAACTTTTTATTGTTATTCTGAAGAAGAAAAACGAGAAGCCATAGAAAAATTAAGAGGAAAACCAGAAATAACTCGATTTAAAGGTTTGGGTGAAATCTCGCCCAATGAATTTGTACATTTTATTGGAGATGATATCAGATTAGATCCTGTAATGTTAGACAAAGAAATGTCGATAGAACAAATGTTACAGTTTTATATGGGTAAAAACACACCTGATAGACAGAAGTTTATCATCGAGAATTTAAAAGTTGAATTAGACACTATAGAAGAAGAAATATGAAAACAGTACATATAGTTTTTAATATATTATCAATAATTTTTTTAATCATTTTAGTGTATTGGTTTACTCAAATAAATTATAATGATTTGTCATATAAAGAAAATAATTCCGCTTATTTAGGGATTTTGTCAATGTCTATGATGTCTATTGCTTTTCAAATGATTAGAAGAGGAACTAATAAAAAGTAACCTGATTTTAAATGAGTGAAGAAATAAACGAAAACGAACACGAAGAAGAATTAACGAATGAAAATCAGGAGTTAGATTCGCCTCAGGAAGAAACCATTACTAAAGTTACAGGAATGTACAAAGAGTGGTTTTTAGATTATGCTTCGTATGTAATTTTAGAAAGAGCAGTGCCATCTTTAGAAGATGGATTGAAACCTGTGCAGCGTAGAATTATGCATTCTATGAAGGATTTAGATGATGGTCGTTACAACAAAGTAGCGAATATTGTTGGACATACAATGCAATATCATCCTCATGGAGATGCATCTATTGCTGATGCAATGGTTCAAATTGGTCAGAAAGAATTACTGATTGATATGCAAGGAAACTGGGGGAATATCTTAACAGGAGATAGAGCTGCAGCATCTAGATATATTGAGGCACGATTATCTAAATTTGCTTTGGATGTTGTTTTTAATCCAAAGACTACAGAGTGGAAAATGTCTTATGATGGTCGTAGAAGAGAGCCTATTGATTTACCTGTAAAGTTTCCGCTTTTATTAGCACAAGGTGCAGAAGGAATTGCAGTAGGGTTATCAACTAACATATTACCACACAATTTTATTGAACTGATTGATGCTTCTATTAAGTATTTAAAAGGAAGAAGTTTTAAAATTGTTCCTGATTTTTTAACGGGCGGAATTGCAGATTTCACAAATTATAATGATGGAAAACGTGGAGGAAAAGTACGTGTACGTGCA
>JBGCFX010000299.1:0-6595 GCA_045110395.1 Polaribacter sp. | reverse complement strand
TCTACAATACCTAAAGGTGTATCTGTAAAAGAACCGCCAAAAAACCTACTCCACTCTAAGTTGCGTAAATTGTCTGTTTTTATTGCCCAATAATCTCCACCTGCGTGGTTTTTTTCGGTCGATTTTGCATTTCCTTGTCCATTTGATGCAGTTACATCTAAAACTCCAGAAATTAAGAATCCTCCATTTTGTGTTTCTAATAAAGTTGTACCATAATCTGCACCAGAAAAGCCGAAAGATTTTTCCCACAGAAGAGTTCCATTAGCATTAATTTTTATCAACCAAAAATCTTGAAAACCTGCGTTAGAAGAAACTTCTAAATCTGCACTTCTTGTGTATCCTAAAACTGCAAAATTACCATCTTTGGTTTGTATGATATCTGCTGCTCTATCATCTTCTGATCCTCCATAGTTTTTTTGCCATTTTAAGGTGTTTTCTGATGAAAATTTTGCGACCCAAAAATCAAAAGATTCGTTGGTTTTGGTTGTAATATCTCCATTATTACTTTGTGTGTAGCCTGCAGTTATAAAACCACCATCTGTCGTTTTTTTTATGGCGTTAAAAACCTCATTTTTAGAGCCACCAAAGGTTTTTATAGATACAATTTCTACATTTTTTGAGTCTGGAATAATTAAGAGGTTGTTCTCTTTAGAGCAATTAATGAAAAATAATAGACCAAAAATGCCCCAATAATTTTTCATATAAAAAAGTTAAGATTTACTTTTTCTGATAACAAAAAAACCATTGTTAATATCGCTAATTATAATATTACCACTAGGAAAAAATGGATACACATTCCAAGCACCATTAAAAGCAGTATTATCGTTTTCTGGGTAGGTGTCAAAAGAACCAACTTCTGTAAATTGTTTGTTACCGATGTTAGAAATATCGATAATTTTTACACCAGCAGTATAATTAGCTTGATAAAATAAGTTGCCTTTTACATAGCCATTATGATCTATAGCTGCTGTATTTCCTTCATAATCAAAATGATGAATTGGATTATCTAAATCTGTGAAATCGAAAATGATAGTTCTAGTATTAACACCTTTGTTTTTTTCATCTAACTCATCACCTAAAATAAAATATTTAAAATCTTCTGTAAACCAACCTTGATGTGTATACCCAATATTAGTATAAGAAATAGCTGATATTTTCTTCGGATTTTCTTTGTCTGTAACATCTACAATTACCACTTCGTTTTCGTTACTACCAATTAAAATTTCTTTGTCTGTATAATCTGAATCTGGCCCTTTATACGTAACAACCTGTGCATCATGTGAGTAAGAGCTGTCTGCAAAACCACCAGCAGCTTTAACATTAAAAGGGATATTTATATCTATAAAATGTGGGCCACCAGAAAAGGTTTTTGTGCCTAACACATAGGCAAAACCAGTATCTTCATTGATTATGATATTGTGTGCACTACCAAATTCAATATAATCTCTATTTACAGTAAATTCTACAGGTGGGTTTTTTACATCTCTTAATTTTGCAAGATTAAATTGCTGCATTCCATGGTCAGCAGCTTCACTAACGATGTATGCAATTGAGTTATGCACTTTTACGTCTCTCCACTGGCTATTAACTGTTCTTGTTTTTAGAGTACCCAAAATAACGGCTTCTTTTGGGTTGGTAATATTTATAAAAGTTACTCCTTGGTTTGTACACATTAATGCATATTCATCACCATTTAAGGGATCTACCCAGCCCCAACAATCATTACCTATTGTATTTGCATCCCCAATTTCTTCTAAAGAAAAGTGAGTTAATAAATCGTAATCATTACAAGGATATTCTCCTGCAAAACCATTTTCACATTTTGCAATCGGTTCTATAATTATTTGATTACCAGTATCAAAAACATCATTTTTAGAACAACTAATAAGTATTAAAACCAATAATAAAAGGCTTTTTTTAAACATAGAATATTATTTTAACCTAATAAAGTGTATTTATATAACGAATTTTTTGGTTTTTAGTATGGCTACTAACCAAACCAAAAATACTATTTTAAACCTAAAATAAATAAATATCTGTGTTAAAGTAATTCTGTCCTTTTTTAGAATGTACCTATCTTTGCCAAATGTTAGAAGATAAAAATACACAAAAAACATCGTTGGCTGAACTTGGTGAGTTTGGTTTAATAAACCATATTACAAAATATTTTAAGATTGAAAACGCATCAACAATAAAAGGAATAGGAGATGATGCAGCAGTTTTAGACTCTTCAGAAAAACAAACTTTAGTTACTACAGATTTGTTGATAGAAGGTGTGCATTTCGATTTAAGTTATATGCCTTTAAAACATTTGGGTTATAAAGCTGTAATGGTAAATTTATCTGATGTGTATGCAATGAATGGAGTTGCAGAACAAATTACAGTTTCTATTGCAGTTTCTAACAGATTTACTTTAGAAGCAATTGAAGAATTATATGCAGGAATTCAGTTGGCTTGTGAGACTTATAAAGTAGATTTAATAGGAGGTGATACAACTTCCTCTACAAAAGGAATTTTGATTTCTGTTACTGCAATTGGTAAGGCAGAAAAGGAAGATATTGTGTATAGAAACACTGCAAAAGAAACCGATTTAATTGTTGTTTCTGGTGATTTAGGTGCAGCCTATTTAGGTTTGCAAGTATTAGAAAGAGAAAAGCAAGTTTTTAAGGTAGATCCAAATAATCAGCCAGATTTAGATAATTATACGTATTTAATTGAGCGTCAGTTAAAACCTGAAGTTAGAAAAGATATTGCAGGAATTTTAAAAGAACTAGAAGTAAAACCAACTTCTATGATTGACATTTCTGATGGACTTTCTTCAGAACTTTTTCATATTTGTACGCAAAGTAAAGTAGGATGTAAAGTGTATGAAGATAAGTTGCCTTTAGACCCACAAGTAATTTCTACTTGCGAAGAATTTGAGCTAGATTCTACAATGGTTGCTTTAAGTGGAGGTGAAGATTATGAGTTACTATTTACAGTACCAATTGCAAATTTTGATGCTATAAAAAACAACCCAAATTTTTCTATTATTGGTCATATTACAGCAGAAAACCAAGGTTTAAATTTAGTAACAAGAGCGAGCCAAGAAATTGAGCTGAAAGCTCAGGGTTGGAATTCTTTGAAAAGTGAATAAATTACTTTTTTTGAGAGTTTCGTTTAACTATTATGATAAGTTGAGTTTTAATTCATTTTATCAGAAGTTAAACGAATTTAGGTGTTTTTTTTGAGAAAGTCAAGTTTGTTAATGACGCCTTCTTTGAAATCATCATTAACAAAACAGCTGTTTTTTACGATTGTTTTTTTGTTTTAAATATCTTAGAAATAAATTTTATAATTCAATTAAACAGCATCTTTTGGAAGAATATTAAATTCAGACCTAACTTCATCTATGTCTTTTTCCATAATACTCCATGGATCCCATTTATTAAATAAATCAATATTCATAAGATTACCTCTTTTAAGTGCTTTAAAAAAAGGTTCTGCTTGAAAACGTTCTTGATAAGGTTTAAAAGCAGCATCAATTTTAAGACCTAAATGAAAATGAACGATTGCTTGAAAAACAGCATCAAAGCCTCTACCATGTCTATAACCAGCAGTAAATGCTAAAACTTCCATTTCTTCTTCTGGAGTTGGGTGATAATCTCCTAAAACATGACTAATGTCGTGAATAATCATTGGAAATTCAGGGTTATCGCCTGCAATTTCTCCTGGAAAATTAAAATTGTTTATATGATAATATTCAAATAAATGATAACCTACAGAATTTTTAGGGTAGTTTTTTAAGTTTTTATACTTTTCAGCTAATTTTAAATCTTGTGCGCATTTAGAGGAGGTTAAGGGCATTAAATATTTCCATAAGCTTTCTAAACTTTTATCTTTTAAAATTTGTTGAATTTTGGGGTCTGTTATACTATAGTTTGGATGTGCTTTTCTTCGCATAAAATCTAACGTAGCCATTTCCATATGATCATGTGACATTTCATCTAAACTATCTAAATCACTATCTTCTATGGCAAGTTTTTTTGCGAAACATTTTAATAAATGAGTTTTCCCAGAATCTATATGACTTTCTGCAGCAATTAAAAACATTGCAGCTCTTACAAGTTCTAAACGTTGATTTTTATCATCAATTTTTTCAGCCAGTTCTATTTCAGTAATTTCTTTTAATAGCGTTAAATTATAATCAGATAAATAAATATTTTTTTGAATGGCATTAATACAAGTTGTTTCTAAATCTGTTAGAGTAATTGTATGATTTACAGTTGCAATTGTTTTTAAAAAGCGAACTGCAGCTAAAGATTGTTGTTCATTAAAAACACCTATTTCCATAGTTTTATTTATATTAATTATGATTTAAACGTCCTTTTGTAAGGATAAAAACGAAGGTAACAATTTTTTAATTTAAAAAAATTAGTGACTCTTTCTTTGCTCATCATCATTACTAAATATTTTATTTTTATTGGTTACTTTTTTTTGAATTCAATTTTTGACTCATAATTTTATGCTCATTAATATCCCAAGTTATATCAAACATTTTTGCATATTCAGCCATAGGAGGTAAACCAACTTTTGCTCTTCTTATATCCACATTTTCAGGGTCTTTTATAGGAGCAAAATAGTTTTTCCCAGTTTTATCATCTATTTTAGTTTGACTTCCATAAATCTGTTTTTTTCCATTTCTCATAGCAACTCTATCTTCTAGTAAAGCTAATTGACTTGGTTTCGCATTTTTATTTTTAACAGCCTCTCTTAACATTGGTAGGTATTTTTCTTGAACACTTAATTTTGCGTGTTGTATGCCTAAAAACAAGGTTAAATTACCATTCTTTCCTATAATATCTTCACCTAACCAGCCATAGGTGTCTAATATTTTTTCGATCTTAATAATATTAATTGAATCTTGTTTATTCATAGCTATTACAGTAGCTCTAAATTCATCAGATTTTTGACCATATTTTTTTAAATCGTCAAAGAATTGCAATCTTATAGATTGGTCATCTAAATAGATAGTATCTAAAACTTCTATTAACTGTTTTTTTAAATTTACTCCTTTAATTTTTTCGTTTTTACAAGATGCAAAAATTAAAAGTGCTACTAAAATTATAATATTTTTCATGTGTTCTATTTTTTAAATCTATTAATTACTCCTTCTCTGTTCATCATCATTACTAAAACCTCTGTTTTTTACGTTTACTTTTTTGTTTCCAAAATCGTAAGAAAGAGAAATTCTAAAATTTCTAGAGCTTTCATTTTGTCTATAGTTTTGTTCAATTCCGTTTACACTAGAAACGTAATCTCTTAAACTTCCAGTATTTGTAACATCATTAAAAAGTAAAGACATTTTAATATTATTTTTAAATTGATGTTGTAACCCTAATGATAAATTAAACATTTCTCCTATGCTAAATAAACCTCTGTTGTGTTGCGAACTATACCAAGAATTTACTTGTAGTTTTGTGTTTTCGCTTAACAAAAATGTATTATTAGAGGTTAAATACAACTGAATTCCATCTTTTGGATTTGTACCAATATCTTTTGTAAATTTTGTTACATAACCTAATAAATTGATGCTGTTTTGACTTTTAAACCAAGAAATTTTATTGTAAGAAAAGCTTTCTGTAAATGTATACCTATAGGTTTTAAAATAGTTTTCTCTTGTAATAATTTGGTCTTGATTTTGTGCATCTGTATTAAAAACAACACTATAACCATCATTGGTAATGTTTAAAGAAAAACTGGTGCTTAGGTTGTTTTTATACAAATGAGAAATTTCAAAATTATCTGAAAAAGAAGGCTGTAAAAAAGGGTTTCCAACACTGTAACTATTATCATTTACATAAAAACGGAATGGGTTTAAATCTCTAAAATTGGGTCTGTTTATTCTTTTTCCATAAGCAAAACCTAAATTATGATTCTCATTTTTTGCATAAGAAAAATACAAACTTGGGAATAATTTGCTATAATCGTTTTTGTTTTCTTGATTTATTTCTGCATTTACACCAGTGGTTTTAGTGTCTTCAAAACGCAAGCCAAATTGCATTGTTAATTTATTATTTAATTTTGTGTTTCCAGAAAAATAAGCAGCCAAAACATTTTCTGTATATTCAAAAGCATTCGATCTATTTGGGTCTAAAACCTCATTTCCAGAAAGAGTATCGTAATACAAAACATCGCTCATAGAATTTGTAAAACTAGCCTTAATACCATAAGAAAGATTTACTTTTTCTATAGGATAAACCACATCTATTTGACCACTAAAATTATCTATTTTTTGGTTGGCAACATTTAATGCAGCAGAACTAAAACCCTGTGAAACGCCATTATTATTAAACTGTTCTGTTGCAAAATCTAACGTATTATCAGAATTAAATGTAAAATAATCTGTATCAAAAGAAATTTTTCTCCCTGTATCATCTAACTTAGAAATAAGATGAAAATTAACAGAATGATTTTTGTTTTCTCTTGTATTAATACCTTGGTTTTGCAAACTTCTTTCTAAATTATTATTGGTATCAAAAATTGTAGAGGTTGTCAGAGAATAAATGTCTGGGTTTGTTTGATTGCCTAAATATTGAAAACCAAAACTTGTATT
>JBGCFX010000298.1:0-5243 GCA_045110395.1 Polaribacter sp. | reverse complement strand
CGTGTCTGTCTGCCTTACCTCCTCTATACCAGGACATAAAAACATATTGCTTGTAGGTTTTAATACAATCTCCATGTGGTGTTAGTGTTCTACCATAGGCATAATCATAAGGAGTAGTTTCTCCATTATTTGTACTATTTTGATTTCTAACACCATTAAAGTACATGGCTAAATCTGTAATTTTAATTTCTTTTTCTAATGTAACTTGTGCATTTAAAAGACTAGTAAAAAAGAATAAACTTAAAAAAAATAAACTTTTTGTTGTAATTTTTCTCATAAGTATAGACAACATTTGTAATTTTATAAAAATCATATTTTATTAATAAAAAACCATCCTGAACTCTCCTGATATAAAAAGCCTCATTTTCTATTGAAAATGAGGCTTATATTTTATAAAAAAACTGTTTATTTTACATTAAGTGTAGCTTTATGTAAATCTTGTTCTTGTGAGGAAGCACCTACAGAAATTGTAAACGTTCCTGGCTCTACAACTTTTTTCATTTGTTGATTTAGGATGTTTAATTCATCAAAACCTAATGTAAATATTACTGTTTTTGTTTCTCCTGGATTTAGAGAAATACGTTCAAAACCTTTTAACATCTTATTGTAACGCCCAACAGAAGCAAAATCATCTCTTACATACATTTGTACTATTTCATCTCCAGCTCTATCTCCTGTATTGGTTACATCTACAGAAACAGTTGTACTACCATCTGTATTAATTACTGCATCTTTAAATTTTGGAGTGCTGTATTTAAATGTTGTGTAACTTAATCCATATCCGAAAGGAAATAAAGGTGTTTTATCAGCATCTTTAAATAATCCTTTTCCAGAACCAATAAAATCTGGACGCTGTAAATAAGTTACTGGAACTTGACCTACAGATCTTGGGAAAGAGACTGTTAATTTTCCTCCAGGGAAAAAAAAAAAAAAAATAGCATCTGCAATAGCATCTCCAGAACGCATGCCTAAATACCAAGTTTCTAAAATTGATGGAATATTTTCTGCAACGTAATTAATTGATAATGGTCTACCATTAATTAAAACTGCAACAACTGGTTTTCCTGTTTTATGAATTGCTTTTACCAATTCTTGTTGCACACCATATAAATCTAAATCTGCTCTATCTGCTCCTTCTCCTCCAGTTTTTCTAGAACCACCAATTACTAAAATAACTGCATCAGATTTTTTTGCTGCAGCAACTGCTGCAGGAAACCCTGCTTTAGAATTGCTTAATAAATCGCAACCTTTTGCGTAATTGATTTTTACTTTATCGCCCACTTTGGCTTTAATACCATCTAAAGCAGAAACATAAAAAGGAGGTAAACCTGAATAACCACCTAATAAAGAGTAGGTTCCTTTTTGGGGTCTATTTTCGTGTGCATTTGGTCCAATAACTGCTAAAGATTTAATTTTAGATAGATCTAAAGGCAATACATTATTATCATTCTTTAATAAAATAATGGCTTTTTTTGCCATTTCATAAGAAAACTCTTGATGCTCTTTTTTACTAGTATATACAGTTTTGGTATCAATCTCTTTTGGTTTTGTATCGAATAAACCCAATTGATATTTTGCCGTTAAAATACGAGAGGTTGCTTTATCAATATACTTTTCTAATTTAGGATTCTTTGTTATGGTATCTTTCAACACTTTGCTATTATAGGCTGCTAGCTTCTCAATCTTTCCAATCACTAAATCCATATCAACACCAGCTTTTAGCCCTAAAATAGCTGATTCTGTTCTAGTTTCAGCAATAAAATGCATGGTTCCTAATCTTGCAATATCATTATTATCAGAAACAATTAAACCGTCAAAACCTAATTCATCTCTTAAAATATCTTTAAGTAACCACGTATTCATATGGTTTGGAACGCCATTATAATCTTGATGCCCTGGCATAAGAGAACCTATCTTTGCTTCCTTTATAGCAGCTTCAAAAGGTGGCAAGTAAACCTCTCTTAAACGACGTTCTGACATATCACTAAAACCTCCGTTAATTCCACGTCGATTTTCAGGATATCCTATAAAATGCTTCGCTGTTGCCATCACGTGATTTTCATCAAAACGCTCATCACCCATACCTTGTAAACCTTGAATAAATGCAACACCCATTCTAGACACCAAATAAGGATCCTCACCATAAGATTCTTCTACACGTCCATATCTAGGATCACCAGAAATTACGTCTAAATTAGGTGAATAAGTATGGGTAACACCTAAAGCACGTGCTTCTATTGCTGTTTGTGAAGCCATTTTTTTAACGAGTTCAGGTTGCCAAGTAGAGGCAGCTGCAATAGCTTGAGGATACACAGTTGTATTACCATAATAATCAAGAACAAGCCAAACCCCATGTAATGCTTCTGCATACTTCATGTATGGAATTCCTAATCGTTCATTTGCAGGAGCATCTTGCGTCATTTCTGCAATCTTTTCCTCTAAAGTCATTTGGCTGACTAAGTTTTGTACTTTGTTAGCAATTTCTTGATCTTTACTAGACAAATTAGCTTTTTCTTGTTGACAACCCATTAAAATACTGAGCGTTAAAACAGATAGGAATACTATTTTTTTCATAAGTTCTTAATTCTATTTTTAAAGAGTGGTTAAATATATTTATGTCATTTGCAAAAAGTGTCCTGTACCAACCTTTTATTTTGATTTTTTTTAGGAAGATTACAGGATAGCACAGGGCAATTTATAAATAAGCAACTTTTATTTTTATATAATAAATTTTATGGTATCATGATGAATTATAGAAAAATAATACTTGTATTTTTTTTAATTGTAAATTTTACTGCATTTGCACAACATAAAAACCTTAATCTTCCTTTAGATAATACTCTTATTTTTGAAGAAAAAAATGGATTTGTTGCGATAGAATCTGAGTTTTTTATGCATCAAACTGCAACAGAAATTAGACAGTGGTTTAGAACTTCTAAAAAAGAAAGCCCTAAAGTTGGTAAAGATGAAGATGCAGAACATGTTTATGACGCAAGTAATAATGCGTATCTAGAAATTTTACCAGACGAAAGAGTAACACATAATGACAAATTAGTAAAAGGTGAAAATTTTTCTAACAAACCTGGTAAATTGGGTGTTTTAAATTATAAAGTGAAATTTAATTCGGCTGGAAGATACTACGTTTGGGTTAGAGCTTTTAGTACTGGTTCTGAAGACAATGGGTTGCATGTTGGCTTAAATAATATATGGCCAGAAAGTGGAAAAAGAATACAATGGTGTAAAGGAAAAAATGAGTGGACGTGGTCTAACAACCAAAGAACTAAAGAAATACATTGTGGTGTACCTCATCAAATTTATTTAGACATCAAAAAACCAGGGACACATACCATACAATTTAGTATGAGAGAAGATGGTTTTGAATTTGATAAATTTATTTTAACAAAAGAGATAGACTATATTCCTATAGGAAATAATCAAAAAGTGGTTTTAGCAAAAGGTACTTTGCCTAAATCTTTTCCAAAAAAAAAAAAATACTCTTATTTTAAAGCGATTGCAAACGCTAAGAAAGAAAACAAATTTATTGCTGCTCAAGAATTTCCTATAGAAAACTCTAATTTCTACAAAAACGGAAAAAATTGGTTGGCAATTAATCCTGAAAAATTTAAAGAAGCAACAACCAGTACTTCCTTTACATTTGAATCTGGAAATTACGATATTATTTTTGTAGGTGTAGGAGAGAATGATGGGCAATCTACTTTTACACTATCTGTAAATGATAAAAAAATTGGCTCTTACAATCCTAAAATTACCAAAAGACTTTTTGTAGAAGGAAAAACTTACAATAAAACTTGGGAAAATATCACCTTAAAAAAAGGAGACAAAATAACAGTTACAGCCAAAGTAGCTACTGATGGAAATGAATGGACAAGAGGAAGATGGGCAGGAGTTATATTTACACCAGTTGGCAAAGCAAAAGACGCTCAAAACGCTCGTGAATCTTACACCTCAGGAATTTAAAACCTAATATTGTTTTATCAACTTTTTGGTAAGGATTGCTTTTGCATTGTAAATTCTTACAAAATAAATACCTTTAGCCAAAGCAGAAACGTTTAGATTAATTTTATTATTATTTTTAGTCTGTTTTGTTATTATTTTTTTTCCTTCAACATTAAAAACTTCAACTTTATTGATTTTAGAAGTATTTGTATGAATGTACAAGGTATTTTTTACAGGATTTGGATAAAATTCAAGACTATTAACAATTGTATTCTGTTCTGTTGATAGGGTTTGATTTTCTAAAATCCATTTTGTTTGATCATTTGCTGAATTTAAATATTTAACATCTCCTGAACTATCAGTCGCATATCTCCCTGTTGTAGTTTGGGGTGTATTAATATCATAAGCACCAGAACCATTTGAAATAAATTGAAAAATTCTTGTATTATTAGTATCTATAGTTGGTGTTGAGGTTGAAGTTGGATACACATTAGCTTCGTGAAACCTTATTGCATCAAAATTAAGGACTGTAGATGAAATGTTGTAATGACCAGTTGAACCAACGGATTTCACTTCAAAAATTTGTGCTGCATTATCTGATGTATTCTCATCAGCAGTTATTATGTTTGAATTATCTACAGTCCAATATTTACCTGTTATACTGTGTTTTATTTTGTAGGTACCTTCTAATCCTTCAGGAGTATTATTATTTGTAGAATTTTCTGGTAATGCTTCTTCAAAAGTAGAAGCTATCCTCATTTCATCAAAATCTGTAATTATTTCTATATCACAGGCATTTTCATTATAAGATCCCCATTTTGGGTACACTTCACCTCCATCAAATGTTTTGTGATAAGCTGTTGTATTTGAATTCCCTAATACAACTTTATATTGATTGAAACTTGTATTAGATAATGCTTGCTTTACACCATTAAACCAAAATTCTATTGAACCATTATATCTATTATTTACAGTATCATAAGTATCATCTACATTAATTTTTATCACAAAACTCACCCATTCATTTTCAGAAATAGCTCCAGTCCATAAAGTCGTTTTTCTTACAGTAACAGAACCTTGTGTATCCCAATTAGGTTCACCAGGACCAAAAGCATTTAAATGCAATACAGAACCATTATATTCCATATTAAAAGGATAATTCTGTTTATTAGAATCTTTATTCCCTTGTTCGTCAGTTTTCCATTGAAACACAGTTACACCTTCATTAATATTTTGTGTACTATTAATACGCCATCTCCAGCCATAGTAGTAAGTCCCTCCTTTTT
>JBGCFX010000297.1:0-6278 GCA_045110395.1 Polaribacter sp. | reverse complement strand
GCAACACAGCTTCCCATAACTGCAGATATTTGTGTAATTCCCATAGAACTCATAACTGCATTGTTTCTAAAAATACGACCAAAATGTTCTTTATCTGGGAAAATTTCATCTTGCATTGGTAAATAAACACCAGCAGAATCTACTAAATATATGATTGGTAATTTATTTTCTATGGATATTTCTTGTGCTCGTAAATTCTTTTTTCCTGTAATAGGAAACCAAGCTCCAGCTTTTACAGTGGCATCATTGGCAACTACTATACATTGTTTTCCTTTGATGTAGCCCATTTTTACAACAACGCCTCCAGAAGGACAACCTCCATGTTCTGCATACATATCTTCGCCAGCAAAAGCACCAATTTCTATAGATTTTGCATTATTATCTAACAAATAATTAACTCTTTCACGAGCTGTCATTTTACCTTTTGCTTTGTGTTTGTCAATTCTTTTTTGACCACCACCTAATCTTACTTTTGCAAAACGTTTGCGTAAATCTGAAGCTAATAATTTATTATAATCTTCGTTTTTGTTGAAGTTTAAATCCATAGAAATAAGTTCTTATTTTATGCTAAATTAAGAAATATTACTGTGAATAAAATCATAAATATATAAGAGATTTTATTAATCTATAAGCGAAAAATTCCCTTTTTTATTGATGGTTATCTTAGTTGGATCTATAGGAATTAATTGAATACTATACCAATAATCATCTGCTGGTAATTTTTTGCCTTTGTAAGTGCCATCCCAACCTCTACCATCAATATCTACATCTGTAATTAGTTTTCCAAAACGATTAAAAATAGATATTTTACTGGTTTGATAAAATGTTTTAGTAGCTCCTTTAATTGTCCAAGTATCATTATTTGTATCACCATTTGGAGTAAAGAATTTTGGGAACTGAATTACGGAAACCAATAATTCAGACGAACCACATCCGTTTTTGTTTTCTACAATAATTTTATAAACACCACCTTCTATATCATTAAAAACATTACTGTCTTGAAATGATCTAATGGTAACTCCTTGTTCATTTTCTAAAGCATATTGAAATTCTTCATTTATTAAAGGATTTGTAGGGATGTCTATTTGAATACTTAAATTACTATTAGTGCCAGAAGTATCATCTTTAATAGTAACAAAGCTGTCATTTAAAGTTTCGAAATTAGATTTTTGAACAACAATAGTTCTTGCTCTTGAGCAAATTTTAGTATCTCTACTAAAAGCTGTAACTGTATATTTTCCAGCATCAGAAACTGGTAAAGTTGGTTGGTTGCCTCCTAAAGGATTGCCATTTTCATCTTGCCATATATAATCGTAAGTATCTGCTGGATTGTTTGCCATTAAAGTAAAAGGAATATTTTTTGCACAGATTATTATAGGGTCATTTGGTGCTTCACCATCAACAGAAAACTCAGGAATTGCATTTGTTTTCAAAAATAATTTTCCAATACCTTCACAATCATTATTGTTTTTGTTTTTTATTTTGATGTAAATGGTTTGATTAAAAGCATACCCTACATCATTATTATTTCTGTGTTTAGAAATATCTTTTATTGCATTTATAGCAGCGTTTCTATCTGCTGTAGTTTCATAAAAGAAGACTTCTATATCCCCACGAATTGCAACTGGAAAATTATTTATAACTTCTTGTTCTGCAATACTAAAATCGAAAAATGAAATTCCATCTACATCTGAATTACTAATTGTGTTATTTCCATCAGCGTCTAAGAAATCATCACATTCTTCAAAAGTTTTATCGTAAGCAACATCACCAGCAAAAGAAGCTGTAATATTTATTCTTGAAATGGTATAACAATCTTTATCAGAAACTGTTCTTACCCAAGCAGAAGCTGTTCTGTTTACAGGATACATTTCTTTATCAGAAACTTGGTTTGGAACTCCACCATCAATCGCTTTTTGTTCGGTTTCATAATATTCAAATTTAACTGTTGTATCTATAGAAATGCTAATTTCTGCTTCTGTAAGATTTACAGTAGTTATTTCTGATGGATTATCTGCACATTGATTTAATTGAACAACTGCATTCAAAATTAATGGTTTTGGGTTAACAGTTAACGTAATTTCGTTAGAAACAGAACCACAAGAATTACCAATTTTTTCTAGTTGAACTCGGTATTTTGTGTTGTTTAATGAAGTTGGAGTATTTGTAATTGTTAAATCTTTAGAAGCAACCCCAGAATATTGAGTGTCATTTAAAATGTCTACCCAGTTTGTGCCATCAAAAAGTTGCCATTGATAAGTGTCTGCTGTAGAATTTATTGTCATTGTATCTGTGTCCAACTCACAAAAAGTAAAATCAACAAAATTTGTAACAGTTATAATGCCTGCTGTTGTATAATTTGTATTTGGATTTGTATAACCATCTGCATTATTTTTTACTTTTCCATTAGTTTCAGTATCAAATGGAGTTGCTTGTAAAATACCTGAACCATTTCCTGTAAAACCAGCTTCAATTACATCAAAACAAGCGTCATTATCTGCATCTAATTCTAAGAAGTTAAAAATTGCATCTGCATCAGTATCAGCTATTGTGTAGTTTATAGATAAAGTTTGAAGGGAAGTATCATTTTCTATGTTATCTGAAATTCCGTTTGAATTTGTGTCTATAAAAGCATCAATAATTCCATTAAAATTAGCATCAAAATTATGCCCAGATTCAGTGGAATCATAAATGCCATCATTGTCTGAATCTATATCTAAATAATTAGGAACTAAATCTGAATCAGTATCATTTCCTGTTTCATTCAAATCAGGAATTCCATCATTGTCGCTATCTAAATCGAACATATCTTCTACACCATCATTATCTGAATCTCTTGTAAAACATGTAATAGTAAAATTACCTCTAAAAGTAGATGCATCTGTATTGCTTGCAAAATGAAAAAATTTAATACCATTTACTTGGTTGGCAACAAACTCGAATGTACTTGCAGCTCCAGAAAGGTTGGCATTGTACTTAAATTTAATTTCTGAAGCTGAAATTTGTGTAATTCCAGATTCAAATTCATCATCATTATTGCTGTCAATTAAGAGTTGATTGTCAGGGTTTAAAAGCGTAATGTTTTTGTTGTTTGGTGTTGTTTTTATGATAAAATATTCATCATTTTTGGCTTCATGGGTTCCAGTATTCGTCTGTTTTAAGCTAAAGTTTATGTTCTGAGAAAAACCTAATTTATATTCATTTACAGCACTTACATCATTAATTAAAGTACTTACAAAATTACCGTTATTTGAGCCAATAAAAGTATTACTGACATCACTTTGCATAAGTGTGGCTGTTGTAATAATGTTCTTAATTGTTCCATCATTTAAAACTACAGAAGGTGTGTTTAAGTTTGAGATGTCTAAATTGGCATTTCCAAGAGATTCATCACAATTTAAAATTCCATCATTGTCTATATCATCATCTATATTATCAATAATTAGGTCTTTATCGTAATCATCAGGACAAATACTTACAGGAACTTCTACAGATTTAAAGGTTGTCATTGTACAAGAAATTGTAGCTCTTAATTGGTATCTTCCAGGTTGTAAAGGTGTGTATTTGGCATTTGTACTTCCTGTGGAAACAAAACCACCACCTAATTCATCATCATAAAACCACTCTAAAGAATCGAATAAATCTGTATTTGCTGCTTCTAAAGTTACGTTAGGAATACAGTTTCCTAAAGTAGAAACAGTGGCATCAAAATTAATTTCTGGGGCAGTTGGGAATCCTGAATAAAAACTACCAGAAGTGGCTGCACCATTTTGATTAAAATAGGCACAATATAGTTCACCACTACTTTCTATAGAAATATTACTACTTAAACCCAATACTTTATAAGTCACATAATTTGCGTTACCAGGAACATTAAAAGGCCCAGAAGTATTAAAATTAGAAATGGGTTGTTTATTGACAGTAACTGTTGCCCCAGAATTGGTAACAATTGTAATTCCGCCTGTAAAAACGGTATCTCCAATTTCATCAATTAACGGAATATTATCTACTTTCCCCCTATTTTCACAACTTAAAGGTGGTACAAAAAACATTCCTTGGTTTGCTTCACTTGGGCTACCATTATTACCTAAACCACCAATACCTTGGTATGCAAAAACATCTTTAGAGGTTCTCAAATACATATTACCATTTCCTGTATATTTATTTCCTTCTATAACAAAATATTCTCCAGCGTTTATAGTTGTAATTGCAGCAGTCTCATCATTTACAAAAATTTCTGTATTGTTTTCATGTGCAACAATAAGAGCATTTTCCCAAGAATCATTTCCACTTCCTCTAACAAATATATATTCTTTACCTACCTTTGAAAGATCTACAATTTGATCTAAACCATAATCTCTTCCACCACCAGTACCAAAACTTCCGTTTGCAGAACCAACATTTACAACAACATTTTTATCTGAAGCAATTAAAGTTCCTATTAAACCATCTTGATTTACAATATTTTCTGCAGCATTTGTAGCTAAAACATAACTTTCACCTTCATTTAATGTGATTTCTGGAATTGGAAATGCTCCTGAATAGTTTTTTAAAGCGATACCTGCAGGTAAACCTGAGAAGTTTAACTTTGTATTATTTTCAGTAGCCATTACAGATATAAAATTCAAATAGTTGGTTTGCGGATTTCCGTTCGTAAACATTCCTGCTCTAAAAATAGTACCTAAAGCAGCATTTCCTTTACTAACTAAGGCACCTGCTTGTGCTCTGCCTCCTGCAATTATTCTTATGGAAACATATATTTGACTATCTGCTTCTATGATATATCCTTTATCATTAAAAATGATGCTAGTAGTATTTGAGTCTACCAACAATTGACTATTACTATTATGAATAATTAATTCTCTTGGAGTATCTTTAGAAACAGTACCAACAATATCTCCAGAAGGAGAACCTACTTGTTTTATTGTGAAATTTACTGTTTTATTACTGGGCGTAGAAATGTAAAAATATTGTTCTTCTGGATTCGCATTTCCAGTTTCAGCATACGTTAATGGCGGAATAAAATGTTTTTTGCTCAATTGAGCGTTTACTTTTAAAATAGAAAAAAGGCCTATAAGAAATAGTAATAAAAATTGGAATTTATATTTCAATATATAGTTTTAAAAAATCAAATAATTTATAAAAATAACAAGAATATAGTAAGAATTCAACAAAGTTTTAAAATTATTATACTTTTTGTAACAAATAAGGTTTAATTGCTACATATATTTAAAGTAAATATTCTTTTTTCTGAAAAAAAATAACGAAATTGCTTCACTTTTAAAAATTGTTCAACTTAAAAACTAAATAGATATGTCTGATGATTTTGACTTATTAGAAACGAATTCAACGCAAAAAACTGAAAAAGTAGATGTAAATTGGGGGAAAGCCATTGATACAATGAAATCTAAATTGTCTCAAGAGGAAGATCCAGAAAAGCGTCAAAAAATACTAAATGCTACTTTAGATGATGTAGTTGATATGGCAGAAAAAGATAGATCTTCTTTATTAGATGCTATAAAAGATTTGACAGATTATCAAGATGAAGTTGGTATAAAATTCGAAGGTTTTTCAGCACTAAATGAAGCAGAGCAAAAAGTAATTGACGATGCTCAAAAAGGACTAGAAAGAGCCAGAATTGAGTTAGAAGATGCAAAAAACAAAGCAGACACTTGGTGGAATAATCTTTGGGGAAGAAAATCTAAAATTAAAAAAGAAGAAATAGAATTTGCAGCTGCCGAAAAATTACGTGCAGGAGCAGATAATAAAGCAAAAGCACTATTTCAACAACGTATAGAAAGTGCAGATATTCAAACGTTGTTAGGCGAACTTTCTTTTAAATCTCAAGCTGCAGTTACACGTTTAAAAAACAGAGAAGTAGAAATTAAAGAAGTAGAAGAAAAGCTAAAAACAGCAATTGTAGAAGCTTCTAAAAATCATACAAAAGCAATAAAAAAAAAAAAAGAAGTAGAAGATAAACTTGAGGAGCAATATGCTTTATTAAAACAAGCGCGTCAAGAATTAGACGAAATTGCAGATAAACAATCTACAGCCTATTCAGAAGCAATTGGTAAAGTAACAACTATAGAACAAAAAGTAGAAGAATTAGAAGGTCTTAAAAACGCCTATACAACACTTGCTGCCAGTAAAGATAGTTTTGTACACAAACACAATTTAACAATTAAAGTATTAACTTCTTTACGTTCTAATTTACAAACTCATAGAGCAAAATTAAAGAGTGATACTGAAGAAAGATTAAAATATTATGATGGTTACAT
>JBGCFX010000296.1:0-13878 GCA_045110395.1 Polaribacter sp. | reverse complement strand
CTGAATAACATCTTCCTTTTTTACATTACAGAATAAAGCTAATTTACGTTTTATATTATCTGAAATTTCATGTTCAGACCTACAAACTAATACATTTGGACTTACACCACTTTGCATTAACATTTTTACAGAATGTTGTGTTGGTTTTGTTTTTAACTCGCCAGCAGCAGCTAAATAAGGCACTAAAGTTAAGTGAATTACAATAGCGTTTTCTTCGCCTTTTTCCCATAACATTTGTCTAACAGATTCTACATAGGGTAGAGATTCTATATCACCTACTGTTCCACCAATTTCAGTAATTACAATATCATAATCGCCAGTTTCTCCTAAAATCTGAATTCTGTGTTTAATCTCATCTGTAATATGAGGAATCACTTGCACAGTTTTTCCTAAAAAATCACCTCTTCTTTCTTTATCAATAACAGATTGATAAATTTTACCAGTAGTTACATTGTTTGCTTGAGAAGTAGGAATATTTAAAAAACGTTCATAATGTCCTAAATCTAAATCAGTTTCTGCACCATCATCTGTTACATAACATTCTCCATGTTCATAAGGGTTTAATGTTCCTGGATCTATGTTAATGTAAGGGTCTAATTTTTGAATTGTTACAGAAAAGCCTCTTTGTTGTAATAATTTAGCTAATGAAGCTGCAATAATTCCTTTTCCTAGTGAAGATGTTACGCCTCCTGTTACAAAAACGTATTTAGTATTGTGCATGGTTACTTTAGGTTTGCGCAAAAGTACTAACAATCGTTTTTATCACAAATAAAAAAGGGAAAAACATTTATAAAAAATGTACTTTTGTTTTTTCTGAAAATAATTTCATTTTTCACAAATCAGCATCACAAAAAACAAATTTAATTACTAAAAAAGTATGTTAAATAGTTATAAATTAAACAGCAAAGTCGTTGAAAACTTTAATAACACAAGGTTAAAATTACTTTTTTTTCCTGCTATACTTCTTCTCGCTATTGTTTTTATAATTGCACAACAAGGTGCTTTTTCTATTGATGGTTATGTAGAAATTCAGAAAGAGTTTTTTTTCTATCTAAATAGTAAATTATCTCAACATCCAAGTTTACAATATAATTTAACACAATTAGGAGATGCTCTTATTCTTTTTCCGCTTTTAACAATTTTTATTGTGTATGCCCCTAAACTTTGGGGAGCCATATTAACATCATCAATAATTACCTTAATAGTATCATTTTCTTTAAAAAAAATATTTGCAGTACCTAGACCAGCTGCAATGTTTGATAATGATAGTTTTACAATTATTGGCAAAACACTTAAAGGACATACCAGTTTGCCTTCTGGCCACACAATAACTGCAATTACTATTATTACAATATTGTTATTTGCTTTTATGCCAAAAACTGTAAAATATAAATGGGCTTGGTCTGGTTTTATTTTACTAATTGGTTTTGTAATTGTGCTTTCTAGAGTTGGTGTTGGTGCACATTTTCCTTTAGATGTTTTGTTTGGCAGCATTATTGGCTATATATCTGCAATTATTGGTATAATTATAAACAATAAAATTAGCTGGTGGACTTGGATTGAAAATAAAAAAACACTTCCTATTTTTATGTTAATCTTGCCAATTTGGGGTTTTTTAATCATCAAAAAAATAATAGCAATCAATTTGGTGGTTTTTTATTTTTCATTAATTGCATTAATTTTAGCACTCTATTTAATTATTAAAAGGTATGTTCGAGAAAAAAATTAAATTAAGTTACTTTATATTAATAATCAGTTTTGTTAATTTATTACTTTACCACTACCCTATTTATAAATTTGCTTTTAATAATATCAATTATAAAAGTATTGGTGGTATTTTACTTCTTATTAGTTTGGCTATTTTAATAGTACTTTTAAATGCGTTTCTTTTTTATATTGTACTCTATATATCACGTTTTCTAGGAAAATTTTTCTTAGTATTATTTGCGCTTGTAAACGCAATTGCAGTCTATTTTATAAATACATATAGTGTTATTATAGACAAAACTATGATTGGTAATATTTTGAATACCAGTTTTGAAGAATCTAGCAGTTTTTTCTCTTTTAATTTAATTCTTTATTTAATTTTCTTAGGAATAATACCAAGTATTTTTATTATTAAAACAAAGACGATTAAAGCAAAATTTCCTAAATTTCTAAAGCAAATATTTCTAGCTTTTGTTTTCATAGGATTGTTAGTTTATGTAAACTCTAGCAATTGGTTATGGATAGATAAAAACTCTAAAACTTTAGGAGGTTTAGCCATGCCATGGTCTTATGTCGTTAATATTAACCGATTTTATCTTCATAAAAGTCAAGAAAATGTAAAAGAAATTTTGTTGCCAGATGCAACTATAAAAGATACTAAAAAATCTATTGCTGTTCTTGTAATTGGGGAATCTGCAAGAAGTAAAAACTTTTCTTTATATGGTTATGAGAAAAATACAAATCCTCTTTTATCAAAGATAGAAAATATTCATAGTTACAAATCTGAATCTTGTGCAACCTATACAACTGCAGGTGTTAAGTGTATTTTAGAACACAAAAAGACAAATCAATTATATGAAATTTTACCAAATTATTTGTTTAGAAATGATGTTGAGGTAATTTGGAGAACTACAAATTGGGGAGAACCTCCTGTACACATCAAAAATTATCTAAAAAGAGGTGATATAGAAAAACTAAATAATGTTGAACCTAATAATTTTGATGAAATATTACTCAGTGGCTTAAATGAGCAAATACTAGCAAGTAAAAAAAATAAAATATTGGTTGTCTTGCATACAAGTACTAGTCATGGGCCTACGTATTATAAAAAATATCCAGAGCAATTCAAAAAATTTACTCCTGTGTGTAAAAGTGTAGAATTGGGTAAATGTACCAAAGAAGAATTAATGAATGCTTATGACAATACTATTGTTTATACAGATTATATTTTAGCTACATTAATTAATCAATTAAAGCAATTAGAAGACTATAATAGCTCTATGTTTTACGTTTCTGATCATGGAGAATCTTTAGGAGAAAAAAACTTATATATGCATGGAATCCCATCAAGTATAGCTCCCAATGAACAATTAGAGATTCCGTTTATTGTTTGGTTGTCTGATGATGCTAAGAAATTGAAGAAAAATGAAGAAGTTGTACAACAGCAAATTTTTCATAGTGTCTTAGATTTTTTAGCAATAGAAAGCCCTATTTATGATAAGAATATGAGTCTTTTTAAAGACTAAATTTATCATGAAATTTGAATACAAATTATGAGCAAAAACATTTTTAAAAGATGTAGTTTTGTATCAATAAAAAATATTTTAATTTTTTTTCAAATACTGTTTGTCAAAAATAAAAACAGTTGTATATTTGCCCACGCTTTTAATGAGGTAATTCTTTAAAGCAAAACATAATTATTAAGAAGACTTTTAAAAATACATATAATGCCGAAAAGAACGTACCAACCATCAAAAAGAAAGAGAAGAAACAAACACGGTTTCAGAGAGAGAATGGCTTCTGCTAATGGTAGAAAAGTATTAGCTCGTAGAAGAGCAAAAGGAAGAAAGAAAATATCTGTTTCTTCAGAAACTAGACATAAAAGATAAAATGATTAACAATTGTTAATATATAAGGTGTTACTTTTTTAAGTAACACCTTTTTTTATACCCAAACACTAACTATTTTTGTAAAACTAAACAACACACCAACTTACAATGCCAAAAAGAAAAGACCTCAAATCAATTTTAATTATCGGATCTGGACCAATTGTTATTGGACAAGCATGTGAATTTGACTATTCTGGTTCACAATCATTACGTTCTTTAAGAGAAGATGGAATTGAAACAATTTTAATTAATTCCAATCCAGCAACAATTATGACAGACCCTTCTATGGCTGATCATATTTATTTGTTGCCTTTAACTACAAAATCTATCATTCAAATTTTAAAAGAGCATCCACAGATTGATGCTGTTTTACCAACAATGGGTGGTCAAACTGCTTTAAATTTATGTATTGAAGCAGATGACAAAGGAATTTGGAAAGATTTTGACGTAAAAATGATTGGTGTAGATATTAACGCCATTAATGTTACAGAAGACAGAGAACAATTTAGAGAATTGATGGGCAAAATTGGTGTTGCAATGGCACCTCAAGAAACAGCAACCTCATTCTTGAAAGGAAAAGAAATTGCACAAAAATTTGGTTTCCCATTAGTAATTAGATCATCCTATACTTTAGGAGGTGCAGGAGCTTCAATTGTATACAAACCAGAAGATTTTGACGAATTATTAAGCAGAGGTTTAGAAGCATCACCAATTCATGAAGTGATGATTGACAAAGCAATGATGGGTTGGAAAGAATACGAATTGGAACTCTTGAGAGATAAGAATGATAACGTTGTTATTATTTGTTCTATCGAAAATATGGATCCAATGGGTATTCATACTGGAGATTCTATTACAGTTGCACCAGCAATGACTCTTTCTGATAAAACCTATCAAAAAATGCGTGATATGGCAATTCACATGATGCGTTCTATTGGAGATTTTGAAGGTGGTTGTAACGTACAATTTGCAGTTTCTCCTGATGAAAAAGAGGATATTATTGCCATTGAAATTAACCCACGTGTTTCTCGTTCATCAGCGTTAGCAAGTAAAGCAACAGGTTATCCTATTGCAAAAGTAGCAACAAAATTAGCTATTGGTTATTCTTTAGACGAATTAGAAAACGGAATTACAAAATCTACATCAGCTTTATTTGAGCCAACTTTAGATTATGTGATTGTAAAAATACCACGTTGGAATTTTGATAAATTCGAAGGTTCAGACAGAACTTTAGGCTTACAAATGAAGGCTGTTGGTGAAGTAATGGGAATTGGTCGTTCTTTTCAAGAAGCATTACACAAAGCAACGCAATCTTTAGAAATTAAGAGAAATGGTTTAGGTGCAGATGGCAAAGGATATACCAACTACAACCAAATTATTGAAAAATTAACCAATGCAAGTTGGGATCGTGTTTTTGCAATTTACGATGCCATTGCAATGGGAATTCCACTAAGTCAAATTTACGAGATTACTAAAATTGACATGTGGTATTTAAAGCAATATGAAGAATTGTTTCAATTACAGAAAGAAATTTCTACCTATACAATTGATTCGCTTCAAAGAGATTTATTGTTAGAAGCGAAGCAAAAAGGTTATGGAGACAGACAAATAGCTCATATGCTAGGTTGTTTAGAAAGCGAAGTTTATACCAAAAGAGAAGAGTTAAAAGTACAGCGTGTTTTTAAATTAGTAGATACTTGTGCTGCAGAATTTAAAGCAAAAACTCCTTATTATTATTCAACTTTCGAAAATGAAATTGAAACTGCAGATGGAGAAATTACCATTGCAAACGAAAGTATAGTTACGGATAAAAAGAAAATTATTGTTTTAGGTTCTGGACCAAATAGAATTGGACAAGGAATTGAGTTCGATTATTGTTGTGTGCATGGGGTTTTAGCAGCTGCAGAATGTGGTTATGAAACGATTATGATTAACTGTAATCCAGAAACGGTTTCTACAGATTTTGATACTGCTGATAAATTATATTTTGAGCCTGTTTTTTGGGAACATATTTATGACATTATTCGTCACGAAAAACCAGAAGGTGTTATTGTACAATTAGGTGGACAAACTGCTTTAAAGTTAGCAGAAAAGTTAACTAAATACGGAATTAAAATCATTGGAACTTCTTTTGAAGCGTTAGATATTGCTGAAGATAGAGGAAGATTTTCATCAATGTTAAAAGATAATAAAATTCCATATCCAGAATTTGGTATTGCAGAGACTGCAGATGAAGCTTTGGTTTTAGCTGATGAGTTAGATTTCCCGATTTTGGTAAGACCTTCTTACGTTTTAGGTGGTCAAGGAATGAAAATTGTCATCAACAAAGAAGAATTAGTAGAACATGTTGTTGATTTATTAGGCAGAATGCCAGGAAATAAATTATTGTTAGATCATTATTTAGATGGCGCAATTGAAGCAGAAGCAGATGCCATTTGTGATGCAGATGGAAATGTATACATCATTGGTATTATGGAACATATAGAACCTTGTGGAATACATTCTGGAGATTCTAACGCAACTTTACCTGCTTTTAATTTAGGTGAATTTGTGATGCAACAAATTAAAGATCACACACATACCATTGCAAGAGAGCTAAAAACAGTTGGTTTAATTAACATTCAGTTTGCTATAAAAGATGATGTAGTTTATATTATTGAAGCGAATCCAAGAGCATCTAGAACAGTGCCTTTTATAGCAAAAGCATACAAAGAACCTTATGTAAATTATGCAACTAAAGTAATGTTAGGTCATAATAAAGTTACAGACTTTAATTTCAATCCTCAATTAGATGGTTATGCAATTAAGCAACCTGTTTTCTCTTTTAACAAGTTTCCGAATGTAAATAAGAAACTAGGACCAGAAATGAAATCTACAGGAGAAAGTATTTTATTTATTGATTCTTTAAAAGACGATGAGTTTTACGATTTATATTCTAGACGAAAAATGTATTTGAATAAATAGAATTTTTATTTTAATATTTTAAAAGCATCCAATTCTAAACTCAGACTTGGATGCTTTTTTTTGATTTTGGTAAATTTTTATATTCTATACAACATATTAAGATCAACTAACTACCAGATTTACAAATGGTAATTTCTGTTTTTAACTTCTCCAATAAATTCGCATTGCTTTTTTCACATTTTCTGTTTTCATTCATAATTAAATAGTAAGAACCTTCTATAGTTACAATTAGATTTTTTAATAATTTATTGTCTAAAAAATCGTTATTACCTTTTTTTATTTCATCAAAATCTATACTTCTTATAAAGAAATCTGTAAAATACTTATCGTAAATATTTGCTAGTTTTTTATAACTTTTTAATGTTGTATTGTGGCTAGAGTAATGTTCTTCTATTGTTCTTCTTAACTTAAAATTATCTATTAATTTCATATCACCAGAATTTATTAATGTTTTATAACTGGTATTTTCTGGATAAAAATCTATCATTCTAGAAAGTTCAAAAACTTTATTTACAATTGTATCTCTATTACCTATTTTGTTTCCTAAAAAAGGTTTTATATCATGAATACTTTTTAGGATGACCATTATTTCATCATCATTTTCTTTTAAAGATTTTACTTCTTTTTGGATATCTAAAGTCAAACTTTCTAAATATTCTACTTTTAGTTTATTATTATTGATGTTTTCTTTTAAATTACTTAAAGAAAATGCACCATACAAACCAATAATTACAATAATTACTTCTCCAATTCCGTATTTCCAGTTTATTTTTTTCATAGTAAAGTAAGTTTATGTCAATAAATTTCAAAATATTAAAAAATGTAATACTATTTAAAATAGAAAGTAGCAGGTTATAAGGTTTCGACTGATTTTAACCTTACATTCTTTAATTAAATATGATAAACTATAAAGAAACTAATTATTATAATTTCTTTTTTCTAGTATGTATAATAAAGGTAGCATTTACACCAAAATGTAAATTTGGGTCTTTAAAATTAAAGTTATTGGTAGTCTGCGTAATAAAAGTATCTTCTGCATAACTACGAGCATTGGTTACATGAAATTGTAGCATTAAATCACTGACTTCCCAATTTAAACCTACCATAAAAGTATTGAAAGTATTCATAGATTTTAAAGGGTTAGCTACATAAATATACTCAGAAACTATAGAAGTATGGTTTGTTATTTTATGTCTTCCAGCAAATGCAATTGCAAATTGAGTGCTGGGATCATTATTTATAGAAGAAGCATCTCTAAAAATTAATGTTGGTGCAATTTGTAATGATAATTCAGAATTTATTTTTCTGGCAACTAATATTTGTGAAGCAAAAGCAAATTTGTCAGATCCAGAACCACCATATAAGTTTGCATTTGTGTTTTCAATTTTTCTGTGAGAAAAGGTTTGCAATAAGGTAATACTCACTGGCATTTTTTTTGACTCTTTACGTTGTTTATAAATGCTATATTTAAAATAACCATCAGTAATTTTATCAAAATTTGTATACCCAAAACCAAAAGTAAAATTGTCTGTAAAAGAATATTGCAAACCAAAACGTGTGGTAACTTTGTCTGCTAAAAAACGTTCTCCTTGTGCATTTGGTGTGTCCCAATATCTATTATATAATTCTATTTGTAATGCACCTTTTTTTCTTGTTTCCATAGATTGATTCAACCCTATTCTAGTGGTTTTAAAAGTTGCAATTTCAAACAATGATTGGTCAGGAAATTCTTTGTCTAATTTATCTAATAAACTTTGCCCATTTATAGAAGAAGTTAGTGTTATAAATGCAACTAATAAGAGTTTTAAAATGCTTCTATTCTTCATAAGATTGGTATTGGAAATTGAATTTTATAGAAATTGTCTTGGCAATGTTACCTGCTAATATTGGCGGAATTTTAATATCGAAATCTTTTACTAATAGATTAAAATCGCCAACCAAATCATAAACTCCCTCATTATTATTAATGGTGGTTTTAATGTCTATTTCTTTAGAAATACCATGTATGGTTAATGTACCTCTAATAATTCTTATTTGAGAAGTTTCTGCAGGATTAAAATCTATAATTTTACCTTCGAATGTTGCTTTTGGGTAAATGTCAGACTCTATATAACTTTCGTTAAAATGCTCGTACATTAAGTCTTTTTTAAAGACAAAAGCACGCATTAACATACTTACTGCAATTTCTTTTTTATCAATATCTAAAAGACTTAAAACTTGGTTATTTTTAGCTTCAATATTTTCTACGGAAGTATAAGAAAAGAAGGAAGCCTGGCCTTGACGTGCTATAAATTGATTTTCTTTAACCTTTAAATTGGTAAAAAAAGTAAATAGTAAAAGAATGGGAATTAATTTATTCATTAGAATTTAGTTCTATATAACAGTTTAACAAAACAACGTCTTTTAAGAATCCTTTACAGATGCCTTTTACACGTATTTTTTGATTGGGTTTTAATAACTTTATTTTTTCGGTTTGGCTAGAATGCAAATCGCAAATAATACCATACTTTTTATTTTTGGTATACAATATTACTGTATTTCTTTTATTTAAAAAAGAAACTTCTTTAACAAAACCATCTACTTCTATAATTTTACCAGCAAAAAGTATGTTAGATTTTTCTTCATTTTTAATGAAAGAGTTTACTAAATCATCAGAATTTAAAGCAATTTCAGAACTTATGTTTTCAAGGTTTTTTTCTGAACTAGAAAAATAAGGAATTACATAACTATTAATACCAACTGCTATTGATAAAAGTATACATGTGATTAAAAATTTATTTTTGTTTTGCATATTACCATCCAAAGAAAACAATTTTATAAGTATTAAATAAATAAAAATACCTAAAAAGGAAAAATTAGGTTTAAAGAGGATTTTTTTTTAAAAGAAAGAAAATAATATATTATATTTCGGAATTATTTTCTACTATGAAAAAAGACAAACTTTATTTCTTAACTTTTTTATCTATTGCCGTTATTTTTTTGTTGATAGCTTCTGTTGCTTCTCAATATTTTATTAAAGCAAGTGCTAATCAATTAATAGAAGCTCAAGTTGCGTCTAGCAAAAGAGAGGCAAATGAAGTTTCTAAATTATTAGATTTTCAACTATCTTCTGGAATAAAAAAAGAGGAAATTATTAATAATTTACAACAAGTAATTTCTAATTCTAATACTGATAGTTGGTTTATTAGTGTATTTAATTGGAGTGGCAAAGAAGTAAGCCATCCTGATATTACTAAAATAGGTCAAAAAGTAAATTCTAATCAAACATTATTAACATCATTAAAAGAAAATAATAGTTCTGACAAGTTGTATGACATATTAGTACATAATAGTGAAGATTTATCTGAAAATGTTTCTGAAGTAATCCATATTTCACCATTAAAAAATGCAGATTTAATAGTTGCTGCTCACGTAAATATTAATAATATAAGTGCGCAAATGAATGCTTTAAAAACAAATTTTTATCTCATTTTTTTAATAATGGGTGTTTTGGTCATTGTTTTGTCATTTTTAGCAGTAAGAGTAATTGGTAGTGCTTACGAAAAACAACTCGAGTTAAAGAACTCTAATCTGGCATCTGAAGTTATAAATTTATCAAAATTAAATACAGATTTAGTTTCTTATAAAGAAAAAGTAGTAGAGGTTGCAGATGAAAATTCTTCGAAAGAAGAGACAACTGAAATAGAGAAACTAAGAATACTTACGTATGTTAGAAACGAGCTAGTTCCTATACCAATTAAAGAAATTGCTTACATTTATACAGAAAACACAATTACGTATGTTATTTGTTTTAGTGGCAAAAGATCTACTACAAATGCTAGTTTAGATGATATGTTTATGCAACTAAATCCTATTTTATTTTTTAGAGCGAACAGACAATTTATCATTAGTATAAAAGCGATAGATAAGATTATTAAATACGGAAATAGTCAGCTTAAAATCTTATTACAATCTAAAACTTCCGAAGAAATTATTATCAGTAAAAACAAAGCTGCCGAATTTAAACAATGGCTAAATATGTAGCCTTTTTCTACAATTTTTCTTTTTACTTAATGTATTTTTTTCCCTTTTAACCATTTTTTTTCCCCTCTCATAAAACTTCATAAGGTATAAACCTGTTGTTATCATTTACTTTGCGCTTATAATCGTAAAACCAACTCAAAATGAAACACAGCAAATTAATTAAAAAAGCATTTTTAGCATTCCTTGTAGGAATCTTATTTACTTCTTGTATTGCAAATGTAGAAGAAACACTTATAGAAGATCCTGTAGGAGAACAAATAACTTCTTTTAAAGACAAAGTAAAACCAATAATTGATTCTAGATGTACTGTTTGCCACTCACCAAGTGGAGGAACTTCACCAGATTTAACAAATTACGCTAACATTAATGGAAAATCTAGCAGAGTTAAAGCTAGAGTTGGAAATGGTACAATGCCACCAACTGGTGCTTTGCCTCAAGCACAAATAGACATTATTGTAAAATGGGTAGATGAAGGTGCATTAGATAACTAAAACTATAAATTATGAAAGCAAAAAAAATAATTATATCAATTTTAGTACTAAGTCTTATTGGTGCTTTTATAGCATACAAGATGTATAATAAACCACATATTAATGTGGCTGAAGAAAAAGCAGATATTACAATTACTTCAAATAAAATTTTGCAAGAATTTTCTACTGATGAAACTACAGCAAACTCTAAATACTTAGAAAAAATAGTACAAGTAAAAGGTGTAGTTTCTAAAATTGAAAAAGAAAATGAAAAAGGAATCATAACCTTAAAAACTAATGATGATTTTGGCAGTATTCTTTGTCATTTATCAGTAGAAGAAACAAAAAAAATTAGTTCTTTAAAAGAAGGACAACAAGCAACACTAAAAGGCATTTGCACAGGATATCTAATGGATGTGATTCTTGTAAAATGCGTAATTATTAATTAACCAAAAACTTAAAAAAATGAAAACTTTTTACACATTATTACTTTGCATTTTATTTGTGAGTATTACCAATTCTCAAGACCGTTTTTTAACTAAAAACGGCGCAATTACCTTTTTCTCTTCTGCACCAATGGAAGATATAAAAGCAGATAATAACCAAGTTTTAAGCATTGTAGATGCTTCTAATGGCAAAATGGCAATTTCTATATTAATGAAGTCTTTTATGTTTGACAAAGCTTTAATGCAAGAACATTTTAATGAAAACTATGTAGAATCAGACAAATACCCGAAAGCGACTTTTAAAGGGCAAATTTTAAATTTTGATACAATGAGTGCTACTGCAACAAAAGCAGAGGTAAAAGGTACTATTACTATGCATGGTAAATCTAAAGAAATTATTATCCCTGCAACTATAACAAGAACAGAAGAAGCTATTGTTATGGAAGGAGAATTTTATTTAAATGTAGCAGATTTTGATATTAAAATACCAGCTGTTGTTGCAAAAAATATTGCTAAAAAAATAAAAGTGTCTTTTAAATTTAATCAGAAACCTTACAAAAAATAGAGATGAAAAAAATATTTTTAACCTTAATTATTTTATTTGTAAGTATACAATTACCTGCACAAGATTTGTTAGATGTTTTAGATGAAGAAACACCAGAAACAGAAAATATAGTAACCTCTACTTTTAAAGGTACAAGAGTTGTAAATGGACATTCTGTAGAAAATAGAAAACATAAAGAATTAGAATTTATAATAGCTCATAGATTTGGTGCAATTAACACAGGATTTGAAGATTTATTTGGATTAGATATTTCTAATATTCGTTTTTCTTTTGAATATGGTCTTTCAGACAATTTAACTGCGGGTTTAAGTAGAGCTAGTGTAGAAAAAACGTATGAAAGTTTTTTAAAATACAGCATACTTAAACAAAAGACAGGTGCAAATTCTTTTCCTTTTGCGATTTCTCTTTTTGGAAGTATTGCAGCAAAGAGTCAAAAATCAATTCCTGGTAACGAAAGATCATTTGCAGAAAGTTTATTTTATACAGCTCAAGTTTTAATAGCAAGAAAAGTGAATTCTACTTTTTCTTTCCAAATAACGCCAACCTATGTTCATAGAAACTTAACTGCAATTAATGAAGATCCTCATGATATTTTTGCTATTGGATTAGGTACAAGAATAAAACTAAATAAAAGAGTTTCTTTAAATGCAGAATATTTCCCTCAGTTTAATAAACTAAAATCTATAAAAGCTACAAATTCTTTAGCATTTGGTATAGATATAGAAACTGGTGGTCATGTTTTTCAAATTATCTTAGCAAACTCAAGAAGAATGTTAGAAAAAGCATATATCACAGAAACCACAGGAAACTTTTTTGGAGGAGATATTCACTTAGGATTCAATCTTTCTAGAACTTTTTAATGATAAAATGAAAAACAAAAGCAGTATTGTTGTGTTTACACTCTTAACAAAAAAAAAGACACAACAAACTGCTTTTAATCAACTTAAAACCTAAATACATGTTTCAAAGAACATATACAGTAAAAGGAGAAGATGTTAATGATTTTATGGTGATGCAAAACACAGCATATTTAAAGTATGCATCTAAATTAGTGGAAACATTTTTATTTGTAAAAGGGTTTTCTAAACTAAAAATGAACACTTTAAAAGTAGGTTTACAAAAGAAAAACGATACTATTAAACAACATCATAATTTAATGTTTACTCAGTCTTTTTCTGTTGAATTAAAATTTAAAGAGTTGGGTTTTTGTGAACAAAAAATGCAAATAGAGGTGCTTTTTTATAATCATAAAAAAGAATTAAGTGCACTTATTACAAGAGAACTTTTTTGGTTCGATTATAATTCTTGGCAAAATATAAAACCTCCAAAAATAATTTGTAATCATTTTACAGAAAACACGACGTATAGAAAAGTTGGATAGGAATATCGCTAACATACGCAAAAATAAATGTAGGAAATTATTTTTGTAGTTAGCGATTTCTTTTATTTTAAATCAATTTTAGAATTACTTTTTTCTAATAAATGTAAGTAATCTGCAGTTTTAAAGACTTTGCTACTAAAACGTGAAGTTCTATTGTTCCCTTCTTTTTGTCTTGTTATGCTTCTTGCAAAACGTCTTATTTCACTTGTAGATGTTAAAATAATACCAGGTACAGGCACACTTTTTCCATTATCATCTTTAGCAACCATTGTAAAATAAGAAGAGTTACAATGTTTTGTTTCTCCTGTTCTTATGTTTTCAGATTCTACTCGTAAACCCACAACCATAGATGTTCTACCTGTATAGTTTATAGAGGCTTTCATAGTAACCAATTCCCCCACTTCTAAAAAATTTAAAAAATCTACTTTATTTA
>JBGCFX010000295.1:0-11380 GCA_045110395.1 Polaribacter sp. | reverse complement strand
AAAATAGAAACACAAGGCCCAATTTTACTTAAACGTTCATAACCATCTACAAATTCTGCCATTATTTTAAAAATGGCCCAAGAATCGTTTGTTTTTACTTCGTTCCACGTTTTTGGTTGTAGTTTTTCTTTTATTTTTCTATCGTTATTTGTCATGATCTAAATCTATTTTTTAAAAAATTATTTTCTTTTTTTGATAAAAGAAATGCCTGCTAAATTAGTTCTTTTTTCAAAAATTTTGCAGTATAACTTGTTTTATGTTTGGCAACTTGTTCAGGAGTACCTGTGCAAAGTATTTTTCCGCCTTTTTTACCACCTTCCATACCAACATCTATAATGTAATCTGCCAATTTTACAACGTCTAAATTATGTTCTATAATTAAAACTGTATTTCCTTTGTCTGCTAATTTGTTTAAAACTTCCATTAAAACACGAATGTCTTCAAAATGAAGTCCAGTTGTTGGTTCGTCTAAAATATAAAACGTATTTCCTGTATCTCTTTTAGAAAGTTCTGCTGCTAATTTTATTCTTTGAGCTTCTCCTCCAGAAAGTGTGGTAGATTGTTGACCCAAAGTGATATAGCCCAATCCAACATCTTTAATCGTTTTTAATTTTCTGTAGATTTTAGGAATGTTTTCAAAGAAATCTGTAGCATCTTCAATAGTCATATTTAAAATGTCTGAAATCGATTTTCCCTTGTATCTAATTTCTAAAGTTTCTCTATTAAAACGTTTTCCTTGACAAGTTTCACATTCTACATGAACATCTGGTAAAAAGTTCATTTCAATCACTCTAACTCCTCCCCCTTGACAGGTTTCACATCGTCCACCTTTTACATTAAAAGAGAATCTTCCTGGTTTATAACCACGAATTGCAGCTTCAGGAGTTTTGGCAAACAAACTTCTAACTTCATCAAACGTTTTTGTGTAGGTTGCAGGATTAGATCTTGGAGTTCTACCAATTGGAGATTGATCTATATCTATTACCTTGTCTACATTTTCTAAACCTTCAATTTTCTTGTAAGGCATTGGTTTTTTTACACCTCTATAAATATGAGCGTTTAAAATTGGGTATAAAGTTTCGTTTATCAATGTAGATTTTCCACTTCCAGAAACACCTGTTACACAAATCATTTTTCCTAGAGGAAACTCTACAGAAACATTTTTTAAATTATTACCAGAAGCACCTTTTAATTTGATTGTTTTTCCATTTCCTTCACGTCTTTTTTTAGGAACTTCAATCTCTTTTCTACCTGTTAAATAATCAGATGTTAATGTTTTATGTTTCTTTAAATCATTAAAAGTTCCTGAGCTCACAATTTCTCCTCCATGTTTTCCTGCACCTGGCCCAATATCGAACACAAAATCTGCGTGTTCCATCATATCTTTATCGTGTTCAACTACCAAAACAGAATTACCAACATCTCTTAATTTTAGTAAAGAGTCTATCAATTTTTGATTGTCTCTTTGATGTAAACCAATACTAGGTTCGTCTAAAATATATAAAACACCCACTAATTGAGAACCAATTTGTGTTGCTAAACGAATTCTTTGTGCTTCTCCACCAGAAAGCGATTTAGAGGTTCTGTCTAGGGTTAAATAATCTAAACCAACATCAAGTAGAAATTGAATTCTAGTTCTAATTTCTTTTAATATTTCTGATGCAATTGTCAGTTGTTTTTCAGATAAATCTTTTTCTATATTTTTAAACCAAGCAGCTAATTCAGTAACATCCATTTGTGCTAAATCACTGATGTTTTTATCGGTAATTTTAAAATGAAGAGCTTCTTTTTTTAATCTTTTTCCATTACAAGTAGCGCAAGAAACTTCATCCATAAAACCTTTTGCCCATCGTTTTATAGAGGTACTTTCTGCATTATTATATTGCCCAGTAATAAAAGCTAAAATTCCTTCAAAATCTATTTTATAATTTCTAGTTACGCCAACAGTTTTAGATTCAATTTCAAAAGATTCATTGCCACCATTTAAAATAATGTCTAAAGCTTCTTTTGGAATGTCTTTAATAGCGTCTGTTAACTTAAATTTGTAACGTTCTGCAATATTTTGAATTTGTTTAAAAATCCAACTGTTTTTTTGTTCTCCTAAAGGGATAATTCCCCCACTTTTAATAGAAACAGAATTGTCTGGAATTACTTTTTTTAGATTGATTTCATTCGTAATTCCTAAACCATTACATTTATGACAAGCACCTTTTGGCGAATTAAAAGAAAAATTATTGGGTTCAGGGTTTGGGTAGGCAATTCCTGATGTTGGACACATTAATTCTCGGCTAAAATAACGAGGGTTATTGTCATCAACATCTATGACCATCATAATATTATTACCAGAATATAAAGCTGTTTTTATGGTTTCTTCTAATCTTTTTTCTGATGATTCGTTTACTAATAATCTGTCAATTACCACTTCAATATCATGCGTTTTGTACCTGTCTAAACGCATTCCTTTTTCTATTTCCTTGATTTCTCCATCAACTCTAACTCGTAAAAAACCTTGTTTAGAAACTTGCTCAAAAAGTTCACGATAATGTCCCTTTCTAGATTTTACTAAAGGTGCTAAAACCGCAATTTTTTTATCTGCAAAATCCTTTAAAATAAGTTGTCTAATTTGTTCATCAGAATAACTTACCATTTTTTCACCAGTATTGTAAGAATAGGCATCTGCAGCTCTAGAAAACAATAATCTTAAAAAATCATAAATTTCTGTGATGGTTCCTACTGTAGAACGTGGACTTTTATTGGTGGTTTTTTGTTCGATGGAAATTACTGGGGAAAGTCCATCAATTTTATCAACATCAGGTCTTTCTAAGCCACCTAAAAACTGTCTTGCATACGCAGAAAACGTTTCTATGTAACGTCTTTGTCCTTCTGCATAAATCGTGTCAAAAGCCAAAGAAGATTTTCCACTTCCACTCAAACCAGTAATTACAACTAGTTTTTCGCGAGGAATTTTTACATCAATATTCTTTAAGTTATGAACTCTTGCTCCGTAAACTTCTATGTATTCTTGGTCTTTCAAATGAGGTGTTTTTTTCGGAAAAAGGCAAAGTTAATCAAACCAATTCATTTTTATAGTTAAGGCGAACTCAAATTATTATAAAATGGTATCTTTGAAATTAAAGTAAAAAGATGAAATTTATAAATTCGATTAGGCATTTTTTTGAAAGAAATGGCTTTGGGGTTTTCTCAAGATTTGCAGATAGATTGGGTATGAGAGCCTTAAATGTGCGTCTGTTTTTTATTTATGTTACTTTTTTTACAGTAGGTTTGTCTTTTGGGTTGTATCTTACATTGGCATTTTTATTAAAACTAAAAGATAAGGTGTACACTAAAAGAAGCTCGGTTTTCGATTTATAATCTATGAAAGTTTTAGAATCTAAAATTAACAAAACATTTTTCCTTGTAATTTCTATAATTACAATAGGAACCATTGGTTATATGTTGCTTTCTCATTATTCTTTTGTAGATGCTTTATATATGACTGTAATAACCATAACTACTGTTGGTTTTGGTGAAGTACAACCATTTACACCCGAAGAAAAAATATTTACAATTTTTTTAATTTTAACAAGTATTACTGTTTTTGGATATGCAGTTTCATCATTTTCAGAATATTTAGTAAGTGGTAGATTATTTGAACATTTTAAACATAGAAAAGTGGAAAAGCAAATAGCTAATTTAAAAGGACATACCATTGTTTGTGGTTATGGTAGAAATGGGAAACAAGCCATTTTAAAACTAAAGAACTACAATGAAGATTTTGTAATTGTAGAATCTGATAAAGAAATGTCAGAATTTTTAGATAATGAAGGTTTGTTAAATATTAATGGAGATGCTACTTTAGACGAAACATTATTAAGGGCAGGTATAGAAAAAGCATCTTATTTAATTACAGCCTTGCCTTCTGATGCTAATAACTTATTTGTGGTTTTAACAGCAAGTCAATTAAATAAAAATTGTAGAGTAATAAGTAGAGCTTCCAATGAATCTTCTTATAGTAAATTAAAAATTGCAGGAGCAGATAATGTAATTATGCCAGACAAACTAGGAGGGAATCACATGGCATCTTTAGTCACTACACCAGATGTAATTGAGTTTGTAGACAGGTTAACAATAGAAGGAGAAACTACTGCAAACCTAGAAGAAATAGATGTAAATGATTTGCCAGAAAAATACTTAAATAAAACAATTTTAGATTTAGATTTAAGAAGACAAACAGGTTGTACTGTAATTGGTTTTAGAAACCCAGATAAAGATTATATTATAAATCCTGAAGCAGATATTATTTTAAGAGAAGGTTGTCATTTAATAGTTTTAGGAAGACCAGAACAAATTATTAAATTGAGAGAGTTGTTTTAAAAAAATGATACAAATTGCACTAGTTTGTAAGCAGAATCTTAAATTTAGTAAAATTCGATAAACTAGTATCTAAAAGTAATTAATGAACAAAGTAATTATAACAGGAAGTAATGGTTTGTTAGGGCAATCTCTATTAAATTTATTACTACTAGGAAAAGAAAAATATCAAGTTTTTGGTTTTTCTAGAGGAGAAAATAGAAGTGGAAGAAATGATTTTGAATATATTTCTATTGATATTACTCATGAAGAAAAACTAAAGAAATCAATTTTAGAAATCCAACCAAATTTTATTATTAACACAGCAGCAATGACAAATGTTGATGCTTGTGAAAATAATAAAACAGAATGCGATTTACTAAATGTAACAGTTGTAAAATGGTTGGCAGAAATTTCATCAACAGTAAATGCTCATTTAATTCATATTTCTACAGATTTTATTTTTGACGGAGTAAAAGGCAATTACAAAGAAACTGATACCCCAAATCCATTGAGTTATTATGGTTTGTCTAAATTAAAATCCGAAGAAATTTTAACCAATTCAGAGATCAACTTTACTATTCTAAGAACTATTTTGGTATATGGTAAAGTGTTTGATATGAGCAGAAGTAATATTGTACTTTGGGTAAAACAGATGTTAGAAAAAGGCAAAGAAATTACGATTGTAGACGATCAATTTAGAACGCCAACTTATGTAGAAGATTTAGCAATGGCTTGTAAAATTTCTATGGATAAAAAAGCAACAGGTGTTTTTAATATATCATCAAAAGAATTATTAAGTATTTATGAAATTGCGCAACAAATTGCAGACGCTTTTCAGTTAGATGAAAACTTAATAAAACCAATCTCCACATCAACTTTAAACCAAACAGCAGCAAGACCTGCTAAAACAGGTTTCGATTTATCAAAGACAAATAAAGAGTTGGATTTTTATCCAAAATCTTTTAAAGAAGACTTACAGAAATTTAAAGAAACATTGCTATAAAATTACTTTTAACTCACAAAACTTGTTAAAAGCGCATTTTTTTATGATATTGCGAATTACTAAATAAAAACTAATCAAAATATATTATGAATAAAAAACTTCTTTCATTGCTGTTTTTAGCAATGCCATTTTTAACTTTTGCGCAAGAAAAAGGATTAGATCAACAGATAGATGAAGTATTTGGTGATCTTACAGGATGGTTTGTTGAAATCATTTTTTATCAAATACCGTTTACAGATACCATAAGTATTTATTGGGTACTTTTTCCATTAATTTTAGGGGCATTATATTTTACATTCTATTTTAATTTCATCAATTTTAGAGGTTTTTTTACATCTATAAACATTGTTAGAGGTAAATATGATGATTTAGAAGGAAGAGAAGATCATAAAGTAGAAATAGCAAAATCTACATTTACAGATGAAGAAGATAACCCAGATACAATTAGAGTAGAAGGTCATGATGGAGAAGTTTCACATTTCCAAGCGCTTACAGCAGCATTATCTGCAACAGTAGGTTTAGGTAATATTGCTGGTGTAGCAATTGCAGTTTCAATAGGTGGTGCAGGTGCTACTTTTTGGATGATTGTTGCAGGTTTTTTAGGAATGGCATCAAAATTTGTAGAATGTACTTTAGGTGTAAAATATAGAGATATAGAAGCAGATGGAACTGTGTATGGTGGACCAATGTATTATTTAACAAAAGGATTAAAAAATAAAACACTAGGTAAAATCTTAGCATTCTTTTTTGCAATCTTCGTAATTGGAGGTTCTTTTGGAGGTGGAAATATGTTCCAGGTAAACCAAGCTTTTCAATTAGTAGAAAATATTACTGGAGGAGAGCAGTCTTTCTTAAATGGTTATGGCTGGGCTTTTGGTTTAGTAATGGCAGTTTTAGTAGGAATTGTAATTATAGGAGGAATTAAAAAAATTGCAAAAGTAACCGACAAAATTGTACCTTTTATGGTAGCGATTTATGTTGCAGCATCTTTATATGTAATTTTCTACAATTATGATATGATTGGTAGTGCTTTTTCTCAAATATTTAATGGAGCATTTAGTCCAGAAGGTATTGCAGGTGGTGCAGTTGGAGTTTTAGTGCAAGGATTTAGAAGAGCAGCTTTCTCAAACGAAGCTGGTATTGGTTCTGCATCTATTGCGCATTCTGCTGTAAAAACAAAGTATGCAGCAAGTGAAGGAATGGTTGCGCTTTTAGAACCATTTATAGATACAGTTGTGGTTTGTACAATGACAGCTTTAGTGTTAATAATTACAGGAAATGTAGCTGCAGAAAACGCATCTTTAAATGATGCACAAGCAATATTATTAACTTCTGGTGCTTTTGAATCTGCAATTTCTTGGTTTCCTTATGTGTTAACAGTTGCAGTAGTATTATTTGCATTTAGTTCTATGATTTCTTGGTCTTATTATGGTTTTCAAGGATGGGTATATTTATTTGGTAGATCTAAAAAAATGGAATACACTTATAAAGTAATTTTCTGTGTATTTGTAGTAGTTGGTGCAGCAGCAAGTTTAGGTTCTGTAATTGGTTTCTCAGATGCAATGGTATTTGCAATGATGGTTCCTAATATGATTGGTCTAATTATTTTAGCGCCAAAAGTAAAAGCAGAATTAAAGAAATATACAAATGCTATTAAAGCAAGAAAAGCATAAAATTTATTTATGAATATATTCAAATCCCATTTCTGGTATAACAAAAGCCAAAGAAATGGGATTTTCTTTTTAGCAATACTTATCATCATCTTACAATCCATTATTGTTTTTGTCGATTTTTCTTCGGATGAAAAAGTCGACTTGAATTCTCCTCAAGTTTTAGCATTTCATAAACTAATAGACAGTTTAAAGATTGTTGAGTTAGAAAACAGAAAGCCAAGAATTTATCCTTTTAATCCTAATTATATCACAGACTATAAAGGAGAGCAATTAGGAATGTCTTTGGCTGAAATAGATAGATTGCTAGCATTCAGAAAAACTAATAAATTTGTCAACTCAAAAAAGGAGTTTCAAAAAGTAACAAAAGTTTCAGACTCTTTATTGAACAAAATTTCTCCATATTTTAAATTCCCAGATTGGGTTGTTAAAAGGAATCAACAAAGTACAACAAATACTTATACTTCTAATAGATATAAAAGTTCTTATATAAAGAGGAAACCATCGACTACAGACATTAACAAAGCAACAGCAGAAGATTTTAAAACCATAAGCGGAATTGGCCCAGCATTTTCAGAACGTATTATTAAGTATCGTTCTAAATTACAAGGATTTTCTTACGAAAGTCAAATTTCAGAAGTTTGGGGTTTAGATAAAGATATTGTTGAAAAAGTGTTATCAACTTTTAAAATTGTCGAAAAACCTGTCATAAAAAAAATCAATGTAAATACAGTATCCTTCAAAGAGTTGTTAAAAAACCCATATATTAATTACGAACTCTGTAAGAAAATTTTTAATTATAGAGATGAAGTGGCAGAACTGCAAAATATATCAGAATTAAAAAATATCGATGGTTTCCCTTTAGATAAATATGATAGAATAGTCTTATATTTGGTGGCTGAATAAACAAACAAATTTTTAGGCTAATGAACAGTATGTATTTTACTGAAGAACACGAAGCTTTTCGTGCAAGTTTTAAAGAATTTTTACACAAAGAAGTTGTTCCACATATAAATAAGTGGGAAAAAAACGGAGAAATCGAACGTTTCATTTGGAAGAAATTTGGTGAAATGGGGTATTTTGGTTTAAATACACCAGAAGAATTTGGAGGAATGGATTTAGATTTATTCTACACAGTTATTTTTTTAGAAGAATTACAAAAAATTAATTCTGGCGGGTTTGCTGCTGCAATGTGGGCACATGAATATTTAGCAATGACGCACCTTAATAAAGAAGGAGACGATTTTATCAAAAATAAGTATTTAGTACCAAGTGTAACAGGAGATATGATTGGTTGCCTGTGTATCACAGAACCTTTTGGTGGTTCAGATGTTGCAGGAATGCGATCTACAGCAATAAAACATGGAGATACATATATTTTAAATGGATCAAAAACATTTATTACAAATGGAGTTTTTTCAGACTATTTAATAGTTGCTGCAAAAACAGATCCGTCTGACAAATATAAAGGAATCAGCATTTTTGTGGTAGATAGAACTGCAAAAGGAGTCTCTGCAACCAAATTAGATAAATTAGGTTGGAAGGCTTCAGACACTGGAGAAATCGCTTTTGATAATGTAGAAATTCCAGCAACAAATTTAATGGGTGAAGAAGGAAAAGGCTTCCCATACATTATGCAACATTTTGCTTTAGAGCGTTTAATTATGGGTGTAAATGCGCATGCAAGAGCAGAATTCGCTTTAGATTACGCAATTAAATATATGGAAGAGCGAGTTGCTTTTGGCAAATCTCTTGACAGATTTCAAGTATTAAGACACAAAATTGCAGAAATGGCAAGTAGAGTAGATATGTGTAGAGAATACAACTACTCCATCACAAAAAGACTAGATCAAGGCAATTATGTTGTAAAAGAAGCAAGTATGTCTAAATTGTTGTCAACAAAAATGGCAGACGAGGTTATTTATGACGCACTTCAATTATTAGGAGGTTATGGTTATATGGAAGAATATCCAATGGCACGTTTGTTAAGGGATAGTAGATTAGGCCCAATAGGAGGTGGGACTTCTGAGATTCTTAAGGAAATTATAGCAAAAATGGTCATCGATAAAAAGGAATATAAGCCAGCAACATAATTTTCTAAAAAAAATAATTTATTATCCTGCAAAGTTTTCTAAACCTTATAGGGTTTTTAATTTTTGAATACTGAATACTTTTTTGTGCGTTCCTAAAAAGGTAGGGCTTGGAGTTTATCTTGAGCGAAGCCGAAAGATTGTATCTTTTTTGTGAAAAACAAAAAAGGATGTCACTTCAATCCCTAACGCAAAATCCGTCTTCAAAAATTAATACAATTAAAAATTTGTAATTCGTAATTAATAATTACATTTGCAGTCCAAAAAATAAAACATTCTGTTAATAGCAGAAAAAAATATAAAGATACTTATGAAGGGAGGTGCCAACTTATGTTAATTATACCAATTAAAGAAGGAGAGAACATTGATAGAGCTTTAAAACGTTACAAAAGAAAATTTGATCGTACAAAAACGATGAAAAACTTACGTGCAAGAAAGAACTTTACAAAGCCTTCAGTAGCAAATAGAGCTCAAAGAATAAAAGCATCTTATGTACAAAGACTAAGAACGCAAGAAGAAGTAGGGTAGTAATATTCTATTCTAAAATAAAAAACTCGTATCAATTTATTTGATGCGAGTTTTTTTATGAGCTAAATTTTGTAAATTTACAAGTGCATAAAACTGAGAATCGAGACTAAAAACTAAATGATTAATTCTTTTCTAGACTATATATCACTTGAAAAAAAATATTCGTTACATACTGTAACTGCCTATAAAAACGATTTAATTTCATTCAGAGATTTTTTAGAAACAGAATTCAATCAAGAAAATTTAGTAGAAGTTCATTACAACCAAATCAGAAGTTGGGTGGTTTCTTTGGTAGATTTAAAAGTATCAAACAGAACAATCAATAGAAAAATAAGTTCTTTAAAGTCTTTCTATAAGTTTTTGCAGAAAACACATCAAATTCAGGCAAACCCACTTTCTAAGCATAGAGCATTAAAAGTAGAAAAGAAAATTCAAGTACCTTTTAGTTCAAAAGAGATAAATGCAGCTATAAGTCAATTAGAAATTAGTAATGATTTTACTTCAATTAGAAACAAATTAATTATAGAGCTCTTTTATTCCACAGGAATCAGAAGAACAGAACTAATTAATATAAAAGAAATAGATATTAGTCTTTCAGATAAAACAATAAAAGTATTAGGGAAAAGAAATAAAGAACGTTTTGTTCCTCTATTGAGCTCAGTTATTCAAACTTTAGATAAATATTTAGAGCTAAAAAAAGAATTCTCAATCGGTTTAGAAGAATTATTTATTACAAAAAAAGGAAATAAAATATACGAAACTCTTGTTTACAGAATTATAAATTCTTACTTTAGTAGTATCTCTTCAAAAGAGAAAAAAAGCCCTCATATTTTAAGACATTCCTTTGCGACACATCTTTTAAATGAAGGGGCAGATTTGAATTCAGTTAAAGAATTGTTAGGGCATTCATCTTTAGCTTCAACACAAGTCTATACGCATAATAGTCTTGATGCGATAAAAAAAGTGTATAACAAAGCTCATCCTAAGAGCAATAAAAAAGAATGAAGTATGAAAGTATTCACACAGTCAGTAAATTTTAATGCAGATAGTGAACTAATTAAGTTTGCAGAAGAAAAAGTTTCATCATTAACTAAATATCACGATAAAATAGTGGATGCAGAGGTTTTTTTAAAAGTTCAAAATACAAGTGATAAAGAAAATAAATTAACAGAAGTTAAAGTTAATATACCTGGAAGTGAGTTAATAATAAAAAGAGAAACAAAAACCTTTGAAGAAGGCCTTAATTCTGCAGTAGACAATTTAAAAAGACAGTTAAAAAGATCAAAAGAAAAGCATAGAGATTCTTTAATTTCATAAAAATTGAAAATAAAGTAAAAAAATAATTACAAAAAGTTTTAGAATATAAAAAAACTTTATACATTTGCAATCCGTTAGAAATAGCGGGTTGTTTTTTTGCATTAAAAAGCCGATGTAGCTCAGCTGGCTAGAGCAGCTGATTTGTAATCAGCAGGTCGTGGGTTCGAGTCCCTCCATCGGCTCAAAACAATAAAAATTAAGTTCATTAAAATAGTAAATTAAAGGGGAGATACTCAAGCGGCCAACGAGGACGGACTGTAACTCCGTTGACTACGTCTTCGCAGGTTCGAATCCTGCTCTCCCCACAAATTTGCATTTTGCGAAAGTAGCTCAGTTGGTAGAGCGTCAGCCTTCCAAGCTGAATGTCGCCGGTTCGAACCCGGTCTTTCGCTCAAATTATCAACAAGCCGGTGTAGCTC